>NZ_JBJGXU010000160.1:0-844 GCF_045447305.1 Pseudomonas sp. D47
TCTTTTGAAACCCGATATCGCCGTCCCGCACGACCTTTCTTGCCAGTCAATTCAGACCGGTTAATGAGCGCCCCCACAGCCACTAGCGCCTTCAGAGAAGCAGACATCACCGGCTCCGAAACGCCAAAGCTTTGCGCCATTTCTTTTGTAGAGAGTGCTTCGGACTCACGGTGCCCAAAGCGTAAAACAAAGCGCGCCAAGCAGTATCTAGCATCCGGCCCGAGCTCGTCGCATCGAGTAGTAAGCACTTCAAAAAGCATAAGTCTTCCGTAACCTTATAAATTTATTTATATTACATTACGAATTACACCCTGTATTTTTATTTAAAATTATTCGTAGGGCGATGAATAATGCAGGTGTGCTATGATGACCATAAATCTTATTCGAGTCATTCCATGAGCAATCAGCCCCATTATTTAGCGTGGATCAATGAGAGCGAAATTGGCCTAGCCGCCTGGATTCGCAGATACCTGACAAAGAAAGGGAGACGTCTTCCGGACAGCCTCCTCAAGGGCAATGAACTGGGCCAACTAAAAAGAGAGATTGAGAGGTGGCCGACAACCGGCCCGGAGGCTGACACAACATGGAAGTTCTTAAAGCTAATGAGCGAGGCCTGGACTCAGCAAAAAATCAGAGACCGGAGAAAGAAGAGCCAGCGAAAGACATGCGCCTTTGTTCTATCCTCGGTGGCACAGAAAAATCTTCAGCGACTGACCAACGAGAATGGGTATGACACTGCCGCTGAGTGCCTTGAATGGCTGCTGCAGAACAGCGCTGCTCAGCTCAAAGCCGCCGACAAGGAAAGGAAAGAGACAAAGGAACGACATAACGAAGAATTGCGGGG
>NZ_JBJGXU010000161.1:0-818 GCF_045447305.1 Pseudomonas sp. D47
TGCGCTTTGAGGGTCGCTAGTTCAGCCCGTAGTTCATCGACAGCATCACCCTGCACATCCTCACCAGTGAGGGCATCGTCCAGTGCAACAATCAACCCATTGAGAGCCTTGAGTTCGTTGTCGGTCGCGAGTTCCGGCATTTTATTATTCTGAATCCTCCAATAGATCTCCTCGCGGTGCACGGTAACCGAATTAGGCGCTGCTACTCCGATACGGACTTGATGGTCGCTAATTTCCAGCACGACGATTCGGATATCATGGCCGACTCGGATTATTTCGCCTCGACGGCGAGAAAGACACAACATATTTAAACTCCATTCTTCGAGCGAGTCGTAGCCTCGCGAGTAAACTCACGAAATTATATCGTCACAAACTTAAACCCAGCTTCCGCCGTGTATTGAACGTTAATAGCAGGCATTACCCTATACATCCTAGCCAAACCATCTAACCAACTTAACTCATTCACCCCAGCCTCCTCTTCAAGTCAATCTTTATGCGGCATCAACCAACTAATAGCAGCAGAGCGAGTGCGAGACCTGTTTGGATGAACTTTAGGCCAGTGATTTTGATAGAGGTCGTATAACAAACCGAGTCCAGCCAAGCGGCGCGATCATAACGGTCATACCCACCATCACTTTACCGGCATCGACCCAGGCGGCTTTAGCGTCTTGCGCGGCGCCCAGAAAAAACTTGAGCCGATCACTGTCAATCATCACCATGCCGGGCGCCCCTTATCCACTCTTCGCGCCTTCAACTTATTCGCCATAGGCCGCGTCAGCCAGCTTACGCAGTTCATACGCTTCGCCGACATCGATCAG
>NZ_JBJGXU010000162.1:0-749 GCF_045447305.1 Pseudomonas sp. D47
CGGCCCTCATTCTCGTCTTGGATAGTCTGGATAGAGGCTTTGATCGAGATAAACCGGTCCGCAACGCCCATCGCCTTGAGTTGGTAGTAGTACGTACTTCGCGCAAGACTTACCAGCTTGAGCAAATCACTCAAGGGGAAAGCTTGTTTCAGCTCAGTGACTAATCGGGCTTTTTCTTCGCTTCTCTCTCTCGCCTCATCACCGCCTCGCCCAACTCTCCAAGCTTTTTTAGGTAGGCGTTCTCCATGCGCAAATACTGCAGTTCATCGAGCAATGCCTTGTGTGCAAGCTGTGCGTCGGTGAGTGGGGTGGTAGTTTTACGCGGTTTAGAAGGCGGCTTGGGCATAGCGGTAATCGATCCTTTTTTCCCTGACTCCAGGGCTTCAATACCGCCACTGTAATACTGCTGTTGCCATCTGCCCACCTGGCTTGAGTTACCCAGGTTGAAGAGCGCCGCTGCGCGGCGCAAAGATAAGGAGTCGCGCCACATGCGTTGCAGCACTGAAAACTTGAACAATGGACTGTAGCGTTCGCCGGTTCTGCTTAGACAGGCTTCGCCATGTAATCGGTAAGCCTCCACCCAACGACGAAGCAAGGTGGGATCCATTTGGAATTGAGCGGCTATGCGGCGAAAGCCTCGGCCCTGCTCAAGGAAAGTGGTAATGGCGGAAAGCTTGAACTGCGTCGTGTATTTGCTCATGAAAAGCCTCAGGAGTTGGACGGGTGTCCAACTTCTGGGGCGCACTTCA
>NZ_JBJGXU010000163.1:0-742 GCF_045447305.1 Pseudomonas sp. D47
ACTCTCGTCGGGAAAAGCGCCAGCACTGGCTTCGGTAGTAGATCTAGGCGTTTTAAAATCCTCCCGAATACGATCCATCAAAACAGCGTTACGCCTGTGGGGACGATCACGGAGTGAAGACCAGCACGTAGACAGAAAGCAGGATGCATATTCATCAATTCTGACTTGAAACACGCGTGAAACGGCCAGCTGATGTTTATCATGAAAAAATGATAGGAATCTGTCACTCGAAGGTGCTTTTTTTCTGAAGCGAGCAGCGGCCTCGCCCTCAATCTCTTCCCCCTCCCAAGGGTGAGGCCATACGATAGAAGTCACCACTTGTCGAGGACCCGCCAAACCGGGATGACCTAGATTTAGGAAGTAACAACTCTTCGTCGGCCCGAAGAGCGCTGAGCTTGTCGTACCAGGTACATGTGCTCGGATCAGCCCATCCGTCAAAAGCGTATTAATCCTATTGCTCAAACGCTCACTGGTTAACCCTGTCAGCTTTGATAACTCAGCATGCCCAAGCGTGCGAACCACGCCAAGCCGATCAGCCCGACAGAGCAGCACAGCCACAATCAGACGATTTACATTACTCAGGCGGCCCACCTGCCTGGCCTTCCTGGCAGCTCTCCCGCGCACTTGAGCCCTCTCCTGCTGCACATCTTCACACTCCGCTTCTGGTGGATAGTCCACCGGGGGCCGCTCCATAATCACCCGTGGCTGTTGCAATAGTTCGGCGATCACCGCCAAGTGACAG
>NZ_JBJGXU010000164.1:0-732 GCF_045447305.1 Pseudomonas sp. D47
CTATACCGAACCAATTACCCCTTCAACCAAGCAGCACCGACTACCCCAAATAGATCTGAGTAAGGCAAATGCGAAGCTAACGCACAGGCATCAGAGTGGCGAACTTGAATGAACTACAGCGTGATGACTGCTTAGCCACGATCCTTCCTCAGCCATAGCGTGATACTGCCATGAGAGGGTCAAATACCAGTGACGGTGGACCTCGGCTCAGCTTGTGGCGCTGATCCCGTGACTGACCCGGATACAGCGCCGCGATTGACCTGGTACTTGCCCGATTGAGAGAGGAAGCCTAATTGGTCTCTGAATGAGACTGGATGGATCGAGGTCCATGACAAGAGGTGTATCACCCATCGATAGATGGCATATGGACTTTAAAACCAAAGGGCATACCGCGACCATCTCAGGTACAGCGACCGCATCATCCAGTTACTCACCAGATCAAAGAGGGTTCACCAAGTCGGCTTGCGCAACTGCCCCTTACGTAGACACCGAGCACCTGCAGGCTTCACTCTCAAGTGCTGCGTATCCTCGTCTTTGGCCAGATAGTGCATGGCTTTGTGTACCTTGCTTCGGATATGGCCATCATGCCCATGGATCAGACCGATGCCTAGATCATCTCCATAATGCTCCTTCTTAGCGTTACAGCTGTAGTAGTAGCCCATACCGCCAGTCACACTCGCCCACAGCCGACCGACCTGCCGGGCCTTGTAGACATCGCTATGCACCTTCGTA
>NZ_JBJGXU010000165.1:0-674 GCF_045447305.1 Pseudomonas sp. D47
TGAGTGGTCATGATGAGGTACCTGGTTGATTGAGACATACCAGATACCGAGCAAGTGTTTTTTAACTTGTTATCTTCCAGCTACCTATGCTGGGATGATAGGTATCAGCTGTATATTACTTATAGACAGGAGAGTTATATTGATAATGTGAGTAGTGAATCGGGAGCATTAATCACGACTGATGCACCACCTGCAATACTGCCAACCCATGATCTAGCACCTTACACCCAACTACAGAATACATGTTTTACAACCTCTTAACAGGATCTATTATTAATAGGTCTATAACCCATGAGCCTATAACCTATACAACTCATACAACCTATATAAATACACTACCAGCTAAACACCATTGGAAGAACCCCGACCAGACTGGATAATGGATAGCAATAACATCGAGCCCATCGAGCTTTTATCTACACTTGCAACAGTAGAGTTAGCTGAGCCATTGGTCACTGACAACCGCCAGTTATATTGCCACCACCCGAGGATCAGGGCAGGAAACCACATCAAAGGAACTCGTACCAACTCCCCACGGCCACTAGGCGGGCTGGTATCCATGGATTGAGGGGCTCAACTACCTGACTATACGGCCCTAGCTGGACGGAAGAATAACAGAAGCCGTCGAAACGCCCATACAGAATACATAACAACCGCAGGAGGCAGGCCTGACC
>NZ_JBJGXU010000166.1:0-674 GCF_045447305.1 Pseudomonas sp. D47
TGTCAGGCCGGCCCCCTGCGGTTGTTATGTATTCTGTATGGGCGTTTCGACGGCTTCTGTTATTCTTCCGTCCAGCTAGGGCCGTCTAGTCAGGTAGTTGAGCCCCTCAATCCATGGCTACCAGCCCGCCTAGTGGCCGTGGGGAGTTGGTACGAGTTCCTTTGATGTGGTTTCCTGCCCTGATCCTCGGGTGGTGGCAATATAACTGGCGGTTGTCAGCGGCCAATGGCTCAGCTAACTCTACTATTGCATGTGTTGATAAAATCTCGATGGGCTCGATGTTATTGCTATCCATTATCCAGTCTGGTCGGGGTTCTTCCAATGGTGTTTAGCTGGTAGTGTATTTATATAGGTTGTATGGGTTGTATAGGTTATAGACTCATGGGTTATAGATCTTGTTAATGATAGCTTCTATTAAGAGGTTCTAGAGTGTGAGTTCTGTAGTTGGGTATAAGGTGCTGAGTCATAGGTTGCGGTATTGCACGTGGTGCATCAGTCGTGTTAGATCCTCCTGGATCACTACTCGCATTATCAATTGAGCTCTCCTGCCTATGAGTAATATACAGCTGATATCTATTGCCCAACTAGAGCTGGCTGGACGCTAACAAGTTAAAAAATACTTACTCGGTATCTGGTATGTCTCAATCAACCAGGTACCTCATCATGACCACTCA
>NZ_JBJGXU010000167.1:0-672 GCF_045447305.1 Pseudomonas sp. D47
CACCACGCAGCGCCTTCTCTCCCAATCTGACATCGCTATTCAGATTGAACGCCTCGTACAGGCTATCCAGAGAACGGACAGCGCAGCATTCAAGATCACTAAATCAGCATTAGGTCGGGAGCGTGTACAGAGAACTCGGCTTACCCAGTACTTTGATCATATCCAGAAAATGGTAGCGTTGTTCGATGAAGGCCATCACTATGACTTCAGTGAGCACCTCCAGGTGTTTTGGGATGCGTGTCAGGACATTAGCTTAGAACGCAGCCCTGTGGGGCTCACGTGCCTCAGTGACGACGAGACACGTTATCTCAGTACGGAAGAGATGCTCAATACATTGACTGATCGTATCCGTCACCTGACGGGCAAGAAGTGGTTTAAGCGCAAGGAGTCTGACCGCCGCTTTCAAGCCCTGGATCAGCAGGAGAAGATCTCGAAGTGCATAGATAATGTCCTGGAATCTTGCTCTTCAACTGTCGTGATTCGTCTGGATCTGCATTACTCCGAGATATCTCAGTATCGGCAACGCGCGGAAGATGTATTTGCGGATTTGGATAGGCTGAGTCGGGAGATCGAGCGTAACCCGATGTTTGACCATTTAATCTGGCATCTCTGCACTGTCGAGCAGGGAGAGGAGAGGGGCTACCACATCCACACGGCGTTTTTCTTCGATGG
>NZ_JBJGXU010000168.1:0-672 GCF_045447305.1 Pseudomonas sp. D47
CCATCGAAGAAAAACGCCGTGTGGACGTGGTAGCCCCTCTCCTCCCCCTGTTCGACGCTACAGATATGCCAAATCAGATGGTCAAAGATCGGGTTACGCTCGATCTCCCGACTCAGCCTATCCAAATCCGCAAATACATCCTCCACACGTTGCCGATACTTAGATATGGATGAGTAATGAAGGTCCAGTCGAATCACGACAACTGAGCGGTGAGCGTCCAGCACCTGGTCGACGCACTCCGAAATCCTCTCCTGCTGATCCAGGGCTTGAAAGCGGCGGTCAGATCCCTTGCGTTTAAACCACTTCTTGCTCGTCAGGTAACGGATACGATCAGTCAATACATTCAACATCTCTTCCGTACCGAGATAACGCGTCTCGTCGTCGCTGAGACATGTCAGCCCTACAGGACTACGCTCCAGGCCAATGTCCTGACACGCATCCCAAAACACCTGTAGGTGTTCGCTGAAGTCGTAGGGATAGCCTTCATCGAATAACGCTACCATTTTCTGGATGTGGTCAAAGTACCGGGTAAGTCGGGTACTCTGCACTCGTTCCCCAGCTAATGGTGAGTGAGTGATCTTGAATGCTACGCTGTTTGTTCTCTGGATAGCCTGTACGAGGCGTTCAATCTGAATGGCGATATCAGACTGGGAGAGAAGGTGCTGCGTGGTA
>NZ_JBJGXU010000169.1:0-660 GCF_045447305.1 Pseudomonas sp. D47
GATCAATCGCCTCTGTGGTTTCGGCCTTGTCGGCCTCATCCAGCTCGGCCAGATACTGAGCGATGCGCTTATCCAGTTTCTCTTCCTGACGTTTGAGCTGCTTCAAATTCATATGACGCCGCGAGGACGCCACCGCCTGAAATTTGCTGCCGTCGATGGCCACCAACTCACCGGCGATCAGACCGGCTGTGCGGCAAAACCGAACAAAGGCACGGCACGTCGCCACAAAGGCGAGTTTGTTGTTTTTGCGAAAGTCGGCGATGGTCTTGAAGTCAGGTTTGAGCCGATTGATCAGCCACATCACTTCGATGTTGCGCTGGCATTCGGCTTCAAGCCGCCGCGATGAGCGAATCCGCTGGAAATAGCCATAAAGGTAGAGTTTGAGCTGGTCGGCGGGGTCATAAGACGGGCGGCCGGTGCTTTTGGGCAACGCTTTATCAAAGCCCAGTTGCACCAGATCCAGCCTGGCGACATAGAGATCAATGACGCGAACGAGGTGATCCTCGGGGATCAATTCCTCCAACGAGACCGGGAACAGACTGGTCTGGCTGCGGGACTCTCCTTGGATATAGGCCATAACGAAAAATGCTCCGTATCTTTCGATACGGAGCATTTTCTTTGAGCGCTGCGCAGATTGCTAGGTTTTCACACAGTCTGCGA
>NZ_JBJGXU010000017.1:0-115118 GCF_045447305.1 Pseudomonas sp. D47
GCGACAACCCAAGAATTCACCCCATAAAAAGTTGCGTAGATACCCATGCCCAGGCCCTACCCAACCACCCTGGCACGACGCAACTCGGCTATCCGCTGAGCATCTATCCCCAGCTCAGCCAACACTTCATCCGTATGCGCCCCCACCGCCGCACCAATATGCCGAGGCTCTGGCAACCCCTCTGAAAATTTCAACGGGCAGGCGATTTGCGCCTGGGCCGAGCCATCGCCGCGTGGCACCTGGCAGACCAACTCCCGCGCTTTCAGGTGCGGATGCTCCACCGCTTCACTCAAACGGAGCACCGGCTCCACACACGCATCCACCCCGGCAAACAGCTCGCACAATTCATCAAAGCTGCGCTTTTCAAACTCAACCTGCAGCGCCCGCTTGAGGGCTTTTTGCTGTTCCGGCTGGGGAGACAGGCCGTGCGCTGCCAACTCCGGCCGCCCCAAGGCCGCGCACATTTGCTGCATAAACGCGGGTTCCAGGCTACCGACCGACATCCAGCGCCCATCCCGGGAGCGGTAGTAATCATAGAAACTGCCACCGTTAAGCACATGGGTTTCCCAACCCGGCTCGACCCCACAGGCCAGGTAACCGGCGCCGGCCATGGCGTTCAGGCTGAACGAACAATCGGTCATGCTCACGTCCAGGTATTGGCCGACCCCGCTGTGCTGCCGCGCAATCACCGCCGCCAGCAAACCCACCACCGCGTGCAGCGAGCCACCGCCGACATCCGCCAATTGCACGCCCAGCGGCAGTGGCCCGCTGTCCTGGCGCCCGGTGTGACTGGCGATGCCCGCCAGCGCGAGGTAGTTGATATCGTGCCCAGCGCGGTCCTTATAAGGCCCCGTCTGACCGTAGCCGGTGATCGACACATAAATCAGCCTGGGATTGATCGCCTTCAACGCCGCATAACCCAACCCCAGACGCTCCATCACCCCAGGGCGGAACTGCTCCAGGACGATGTCGTAGTCCTTGACCAGCGCCCGCACAATCTCCAGCGCCTCGGCCTGCTTGAGGTCCAGCGCCAAGCTGCGTTTGTTGCGATTGAGGTAGGCATGGCTCGCCGACGTGCCCTGATCATGGGGCGGCAGGACCCGCAACAAGTCCATGCGCGTGGGCGATTCGATGCGCAACACTTCAGCGCCCATGTCCGCCAGCATCAAGGACGCGAAGGGGCCAGGCAGCAAGGTGGAAAAATCCAGCACTTTGAGGGACGCCAAGGGACCTGACATGAGCACTCCAATTCGGTTTTGAATGCCCACAGCGTAGGCAGGCTTAGTGCTACCGGCAATCGTCAGAACGATCAGCGACAGTGACCGTTTTGATCACGGCGGGCTTTTTCGCGGCGGCGGCTTTATCATTGGCCCACGTTTATTTGCAGAGTGCTCCATGAAGTTTGCGATTGCGCTGTTTTCCGCCGCCCACGCGCCCTCCTCGCGCCGCGCCTTGCTGTTCGCCCAGGCGGCGCTTGCCGGTGGGCATGAGATTGTGCGGCTGTTTTTTTATCAGGACGGCGTGTACAGCGCCGCCAATAACATCGTTGCGCCCCAGGATGAGCAAGACATCGCCCGGCAATGGCGCGAGTTCGTCAGCCAGCACCAGCTCGACGCCGTGGTGTGCATCGCCGCGGCCTTGCGCCGTGGCGTGCTGAACAACGAAGAAGCCACGCGTTATCAACGCAGCGCGGTGAACCTGGCTGCGCCGTGGGCGCTGTCGGGCCTTGGGCAGTTGCATGACGCCGCCCAGGCCGCCGACCGCCTGATCTGTTTTGGAGGGCCGTGACATGTCCAAATCCTTATTGGTGATCAGCCGCCAGGCACCGTGGTCCGGGCCGAGTGCGCGCGAAGCACTGGATATCGTGCTGGCCGGTGGTGCGTTCGATCTGCCGATTGGCCTGCTGTTTATGGACGACGGCGTGTTTCAACTGGCGCCGCACCAACACGCCAAGGCCGTGCAGCAAAAAGACCTCAGCGCCAACCTGCAGGCACTGGGCCTGTTCGGCATTGATGACGTGTTCGCCTGCAGCCACAGCCTGGCCGAGCGCGGGCTCACACCTCCCGCCAGCGCTCAAGCCATGAGCAGCAACGATATTTCCAAGCTGATTGACCGTTACGACCAGGTGATTACCCTCTGATGTCGACTTTACATGTGGTGTCTCACTCCCCGTTTACCGACAGCCGCCTCGCCAGTTGCCTGCGCGTGTGCGGCGCCGCCGACGCGATCCTGCTGTGCGGCGACGGCGCCTATGGCCTGCACAACCCGGCCCTGCAAACCAAGGGCCTGAAGGTTTTTGTGCTGGCCGAAGACATGCAGGCGCGCAACTTGCCGCTACCGGACTGGGCCGACAGCGTGGACTACCCAGGCTTTGTGCAGCTGTCGATCGATTACGACAAGGTCAACACCTGGCTATGAACACCTTGACCGTAGGTTCACGCACCCTCGAACTGGACAAGGACGGCTACCTCGTCGACCTGAATGACTGGTCCGCCGAGGTCGCCACAGCCTTGGCCGCAGCCGAACCCCTGGAATTGACCGCCGCGCACTGGGAAATCCTCGAACTGCTGCGCGGTTTCTATGCACAATTCCAGCTGTCCCCCGCCACGCGCCCGCTGATCAAGTACACCGCCTTGAAGCTGGGCCCGGAAAAGGGCAACAGCCTGCACTTAAACAAACTGTTTAACGGCACTCCCGCCAAACTCGCCGCCAAGCTGGCGGGCCTGCCCAGGCCGACGAATTGCTTATGACCGACTTTGCCCCGCTGACCCTTGAAACCCCTGCCGAGCACCCGTTTGCGCAGTTCGTGCGCATCCTGGGCAAAGGCAAACGCGGCGCGCGCAACCTGACCCGTGAGGAAGCCCGCGAAGCCATGGGTATGCTGCTCGACGAAAAAGTCGAAGACACCCAGCTCGGCGCCTTCCTGATGTTGCTGCGCCACAAGGAAGAAAGCCCGGAAGAACTCGCCGGTTTCACCGAGGCCGTGCGCGAGCGTTTGAATGCGCCGGCGCTGAACGTGGATGTCGACTGGCCAACCTACGCCGGTAAAAAGCGCCACCTGCCGTGGTATTTGCTGGCAGCCAAGTGCCTGGCGCAAAACGGTGTACGCATCCTTATGCATGGCGGTGGCGCCCATACCGCTGGCCGGTTGTACACCGAGCAATTGCTGGAAGGTTTGCAAATCCCGCTGTGCCGTAACTGGCAGCAGGTCGAGACGGCTTTTGAACAAGGCAACCTGGCGTTTATCCCGCTGGGTGACTGGGCGCCGCCATTGCAGCGCATGATCGACCTGCGCAACACCCTGGGCCTGCGCTCGCCGATCCACTCGCTGGCGCGCTTGCTCAACCCGCTGAGCGCCCGTTGCGGCCTGCAAAGTATTTTCCACCCTGGCTACCAGGGCGTGCACCGCGATGCCAGCGGCCTGCTTGGCGACAACGTGATTGTGGTCAAAGGCGATGGCGGCGAGGTCGAGATCAACCCGGACACGATCAGCCACCTGTATGGCACCACCGGCGGCGCAAGCTGGGACGAAGAGTGGCCTGCGCTCTCCGCTCAACGCCATGTCAAACCCGCGACCCTTGAGCCTGAACAGTTGAAGGCGCTCTGGCGTGGCGATATCGAAGACAGCTACCCGCAACTGGCCCTGATCGCCACCATGGCCCTGGCCTTGCGCGGCCTCGGCCACCCACGCGTGCAGGCCTTCGAATTGGCCCAGCAATACTGGGACGCACGGGACAAATCGATTTAATCGATTATTCACGCCCGGTCTTTGCGCTTTTAGTTCGAACTCATCCCTTTAGACTGGGCTCCAACGCTTATTAGCCAAGGAGCCAGTCATGGGTTTGCTGATCGAAGGACACTGGAAAGACCAGTGGTACGAAAGTAGCGCAGACGGCGCGTTCCAGCGCGAACAAGCGCAGCGCCGCCACTGGGTCACCGCCGACGGCCAGCCTGGGCCGAGTGGCGAAGGTGGCTTTCAGGCCGAAGCCAGTCGCTACCATCTGTACGTTTCCCTCGCCTGCCCCTGGGCGCATCGCACTCTGATTTTGCGCAAGCTCAAGGGCCTGGAAAGCCTGATTGGCGTGTCCGTGGTCAGCTGGTTAATGCTGGAAAACGGCTGGACCTTCGACAAGGCCCACGGCTCTACCGGCGACAAGCTGGATGGTTTCGACTTTATGCACCAACGCTATACCGCCGACACCGCCGACTACACCGGGCGCGTGACCGTGCCGGTGCTGTGGGACAAAAAGCTCAAGCGCATCGTGAGTAATGAATCGGCGGAGATCATCCGCATGTTCAACAGTGCGTTTAACCAACTGACCGGCAATACCCTGGACTTCTACCCCGAGGTGTTACGCCCGAGCATCGACGCGCTGAACGATCGCATCTACCCGGCCGTGAACAATGGCGTGTACCGCGCAGGCTTTGCCACCTCGCAAAAGGCCTATGAAAGCGCGTTTGATGAGGTATTTGCCGAACTGGATCACCTGGAGCAGCACCTGGGCGAGCATCGCTACCTGGCCGGTGAGTACCTGACCGAAGCCGATGTGCGGCTGTTTACCACGCTGATTCGCTTTGACGCGGTGTATTACAGCCACTTCAAATGCAATTTGCGGCGGATTGCCGATTATCCGAATCTGTCGAATTGGTTAAGGGAGATGTATCAGTGGCCGGGAGTGGCCGAAACGGTGGATTTTGCCCACATCAAAGGGCATTACTATGCGAGCCATCGCACGATTAACCCGACGGGGGTTGTGCCGAAGGGGCCGTTGCAGCGTTTTGATGTTGGCCATGATCGTGAGCGATTAAGTGGCAAAGGCGTCTGGAACTGATGATGATCGTTCCCACGCTCTGCGTGGGAATGCCGCCCTGGACGCTCTGCGTCCGCTCTTAAAAGCATGACGCGGAGCGTCATAGGGTGCATTACCACGCAGAGCGTGGGAACGAGCGATGTCAGACCTGGGACTGAGCGCCTTCAAACCACTTCAGCTTCTCGCGCAACATAACCACCTCACCGACGATCACCAATGTCGGCGCATGCACTTCATGCTCCGCCACCATGCGCGGCAAGTCCGCCAGGGTGCCGGTGAACACTCGCTGGTTGGACGTAGTGCCCTGCTGGATCAACGCCGCCGGCGTATCCGCCGCACGCCCATGCTTGATCAGCTGTTCGCAGATGATCGGCAAACCGATCAGCCCCATGTAGAACACCAAGGTCTGCGACGGGCCAACGAGATCATGCCAAGGCAGGTCCGAGGTACCGTTTTTCAAATGCCCGGTGATAAACCGTACCGACTGCGCATAGTCGCGATGGGTCAGCGGGATCCCGGCATACGCCGCGCAACCACTGGCCGCAGTGATCCCCGGCACCACCTGAAACGGGATGCCATGGGCCGCCAGTTCTTCGATTTCTTCGCCGCCCCGGCCAAAGATGAACGGATCGCCCCCCTTGAGGCGCAGCACGCGCTTGCCTTGCTTGGCCAAGTCCACCAATTGCTGGTTGATCTGGTCCTGCGGCACAGCATGGTCGGCGCGACGCTTGCCGACATAGATACGCTCGGCATCACGACGGCACAGTTCGAGAATCGCCGGCGCCACCAAGCGGTCATACAGCACCACGTCGGCTTGCTGCATCAGGCGCAAGGCACGGAAGGTCACCAGGTCAGGATCGCCTGGGCCGGCACCCACCAAGTAGACTTCGCCCGGCGCATGCGGCGGCGCGCCGTTGACCTTGTCGATCAGCAGACGCTCGGCTTCATCGCCCTGCCCGGCCAACTGGCGGTCAGCAATCGGGCCTTGGAAAACCTCTTCCCAGAACGCACGGCGCTGCTGCACATTCGGGTACAAACCTTTGACCTGGGCACGAAAACGCGCCGCCAACCCGGCCAACTGGCCATAGGTGGACGGAATCCAGGTTTCCAGCTTGGCGCGGATCAAGCGCGCCAGCACCGGCGCATCGCCGCCGCTGGAGACTGCAATCACCAATGGCGAACGGTCGACAATCGCCGGGAAGATCACGCTGCACAAGGCCGGCGCATCCACCACGTTGACCGGTACGCAGCGACGCTTGGCATCACTGGACACTTGCGCGTTCAGTGGCTCGTCGTCGGTCGCGGCGATGATCAGGGTGCAACCGTCGAGGTCGGGCTCCTGATAACCGCGCAAAATCAGTTCCCCGCCACTGCCCAGCACCAGTTCACGCAACTGGTCTTCGATCTGGGGAGCAACCACCCGCAGCAACGCACCGGCGTCGGCCAGCAGCCGGGATTTGCGCAAGGCAATCTCCCCGCCACCGACGACCAACACACGACTGCCGCGCAGGTTATGAAACAGCGGCAGAAATTCCATTTAGCCGATGACCTCAACGCCCGCCATGTAAGGCTTAAGCACCTCAGGCACACGGATCGAACCGTCGGCCTGCTGGTAGTTTTCCAGCACCGCCACCAGGGTACGGCCTACGGCCAGGCCCGAACCGTTGAGGGTGTGTACCAGCTCCGGTTTGCCGGTTTCCGGGTTACGGAAACGCGCCTGCATGCGACGGGCCTGGAAATCACCGCAGTTGGAGCACGACGAAATCTCGCGGTATTTGTCCTGGCTCGGCACCCACACTTCGAGGTCGTAGGTCTTCACGGCGCTGAAACCCATGTCGCCGGTGCACAGCGCCAGAACGCGGTACGGCAGCTCCAGCAGTTGCAGGACGCGTTCGGCATTGGCGGTCAGGCCTTCCAAGGCCTCCATGGAGGTCGATGGCTCAACCACTTGCACCATCTCGACCTTGTCGAACTGGTGCTGGCGGATCATGCCGCGAGTATCACGACCCGAAGCACCGGCTTCACTGCGGAAGCACGGCGAATGGGCGACAAACTTCATCGGCAGTTGCTTGGCGTCGAGGATCTCGCCAGCCACGATGTTGGTCAGCGACACTTCGGCGGTCGGGATCAGGTACAGGTCGGCTTCGCCATCGCGGCTGATCTTGAACAGGTCTTCTTCGAATTTCGGCAACTGGCTGGTGCCCATCAACGCCGGCGCCTGCACCAGGTACGGGGTGTAGGCTTCTTCGTAGCCGTGCTCGCCGGTGTGCAGGTTGATCATGAACTGTGCCAGGGCACGGTGCATGCGCGCGATGGGGCCGCGCAGCAAAGCGAAGCGCGCACCGGACATTTTGGCGGCGGTTTCGAAATCCAGGCCACCGGTCAGCTCGCCCAACGCAACGTGATCCTTGATCTCGAAATCAAAGGCTTTCGGGGTGCCCCAGCGGCGCACTTCGACGTTGCCGTCTTCGTCTTCGCCAATCGGTACGGATTCGTGCGGCAGGTTGGGAATGCCCAGCAGGATCGAGTCCAGCTCGCTCTGAATGCCTTCCAACTCGACTTTACCGTCAGACAGCTCAGTGCCCATGCGCTCGACGTCCGCCATCAGCGGCGCGATGTCTTCACCGCGCTGCTTGGCCTGACCAATGGATTTGGAACGCGCATTACGCTCAGCCTGCAGTGCTTCGGTGCGGGTCTGGACGGTCTTGCGCTGTTCTTCCAGCGCTTCGATGCGCGCAACATCCAAGGCAAAGCCACGGGATGCCAGGCGGTCCGCTACGTCCTGAAGGTTGCTACGTAACAGTTTGGAATCGAGCATGTCGGTCTCTCGTTTATCAAAGTTTGGTCAAGGACAGGCCGGCCCAGGTGGCGAGCAGCCCGCCGAACACGCTGATGCCCAGGTACCCGAAGGCCACCAGAGCTTGCCCGCTTTCCAGCAGGCGCAACGTATCCAGTGAAAAGGATGAAAAGGTCGTCAGACCGCCTACAAAGCCGACAATCAAGCCGGCGCGAATCTCAATCGGCACTTCCGGGCGCAACAGGAACCAGCCGTACAACAGCCCGATAATCAAACAACCCACCAAGTTGACCGCCAAGGTCGCCGCATAAAAATGCTTTGGCCAGTTGGCGCTCACCCACGTACTGGTGGCGAAACGCAATAATGTACCAGCGATGCCGGCTACGGACACGGCAAGAATCGTCTTGAGCACTACTTTCTCCGCTGTTTGGGGCTGAGGCGATCGAGTTGAGCCAGGTGATTGAGCTTTTCGCCGATCTTCAGTTCCAGGCCACGGGGCACCGGCTGGTAGAACGGCTGTGGTTCCAGCTCATCGGGAAAATAATCTTCGCCGGCGGCATAGGCGTCCGGCTCGTCATGGGCATAACGGTATTCGTCGCCGTAGCCCAGCTGCTTCATCAGCTTGGTCGGGGCGTTGCGCAGGTGCAGCGGCACTTCCAGCGAGCCGTGTTCGGCGGCGGCGCGCAGAGCCGACTTGAAGCCCATGTACACCGCGTTGCTTTTCGGCGCGCAAGCCAAGTAGGTGATGGCCTGGGCCACCGCCAACTCGCCTTCCGGGCTGCCCAGGCGTTCCTGCACTTCCCAGGCAGCGAGGCACAGGCTCAGCGCGCGCGGGTCGGCGTTGCCGATGTCTTCGCTGGCCATGCGCACCACGCGGCGCGCCAAGTACAGCGGGTCGCAGCCGCCGTCGATCATCCGCGCAAACCAGTACAACGCACCGTCGGGGTTGGAGCCGCGTACGGATTTGTGCAGCGCCGATATCTGGTCGTAGAAGGCTTCGCCGCCCTTGTCGAAGCGCCGGCGAGTGTCGCCGAGCAGGCTTTGCAACAGGTCGACGCCAATCTCGCTGTTGTCTTCGGCCAGGTCGGAAGCGTTCTCCAACAGGTTGAGAAAGCGCCGACCGTCGCCATCGGCGGCGCTCAGCAAAATCTTGAAACCTTCGTCGCTCAAGCTCAACTGGCGCTTGCCCAAGCCCTTGTCTTCGCTCAACGCACGCTGCAACAGCTTGCGCATCGCCGCTTCGTCCAGGCTCTTGAGCACATAGACACGGGCACGCGACAGCAAAGCGTTGTTGAGTTCAAACGAGGGGTTTTCGGTGGTAGCGCCGATAAAGATCAGCGTGCCGTCTTCGACATAGGGCAAAAACGCATCCTGCTGCGACTTGTTGAAGCGATGCACTTCGTCGACGAACAAGATGGTGCGCTTGCCGTATTGCCCGGCCTGCTGCTTGGCGACTTCCACCGCCTGGCGGATCTCCTTGACCCCGGCTAGCACGGCCGACACCGTTTCGAAGTGCGCATCCGAGACTTTCGCCAGCAGCCGCGCCAGGGTGGTTTTACCCACGCCCGGCGGCCCCCAGAAAATCATCGAGTGCAGCGCACCCTGCTCCAGGGCTTCGCGCAGAGGCTTGCCGCGAGCGAGCAGGTGTTCTTGCCCGACGTACTCATCCAGGTTGGTCGAACGCAAACGCGCGGCCAAGGGTTGAGCAATCGGGTCACTTCGAAACAAATCCATGGGCAGCGCTTGAAACCTCTCGGCAGGTTATTCCTGGATCACGTCGGCACCCTTGGGGATGACGAACTTGAACTTGGATGCATCCACAACGCCGTTGGCCTTGACCGCGGAGAACAGGATATCGGTGCGCTGACCGACGCTGTCGATCAGGCGCATGTTGTTGATCACACCGTTGCCAAACGACAGTTGCAGGCTGTCAAACAGCGTGTCCTTGGATTTGGGCTTGAGGGTGAACTCAATCACGTTGCTGGTTTGCTTGGAGGTGATCTCGAAGCTGTCGCTGATCTTCGACACATCGCCCGACAGCAACAGCGCCGGGGTCTGGTTCAGGCGTGGGTCGAGTTTCTTGATGGTCGCCTGTTCCAGGTCAGGGTCCCACAGGGTGACTTTCTGGCCGTCGGACACGATGGTCTGCTCGTTCGGCGCGTCGGTTTTCCAGTAGAAAAGGCCTGGGCGCTGCACGGCCATTTCACCGGCGGTTTCCTGCAACTGAGTGCCGCCGCCATCCAGGGTCAACTGGGAGAAGCGCGCGGTCAGGGTCTTGGATTTGTCCAACAGGTTGGTCAGGCTGGCCACGGAAGCGGGGTCGGCGTGAGCCGAAACAGCGGTCAGGGCCAGGGCTGGCAACAACAGCATGCGGATAAGACGCATGGGAATCCTCATTGATGAGTCGTTAGGGCGTGCCGCGTGTTGCCACGCGGCACGTGATCAGTCGCGCATCTGCCCGGGGGCGATGACTTCGCGCGAGCCGTTAGTGTTCATTGCAGTCACGACGCCGGCGTTTTCCATGGATTCGATCATGCGGGCGGCGCGGTTGTAGCCGATTTTGAGTTTGCGCTGCACCGCGGAGATCGAGGCGCGACGGCTTTCGAGTACGAAGGCCACGGCCTCGTCGTACAGCGCATCGGTTTCAGCGTCATCATCACCGCCGCTGCCACCGTCGAAGCCGCTGCCGGCCTCTTCGACACCGGCGAGGATGTCGTCGTTGTATTCCGGTGCGCCGCGCAGTTTCCAGGCCTCCACCACACGGTGTACTTCGTCATCGGAAACGAACGCGCCGTGAACCCGGATCGGCAGGCTGGTGCCCGGCGGCATGTAGAGCATGTCACCGTGGCCCAGCAGTTGCTCGGCGCCGCCCTGATCGATGATGGTGCGCGAGTCGATCTTGCTGGAAACTTGGAACGCCATGCGCGTAGGAATGTTGGCCTTGATCAGACCGGTGATCACGTCCACCGACGGCCGCTGAGTCGCGAGAATCAAGTGAATACCGGCAGCACGTGCCTTCTGGGCGATACGTGCGATCAGTTCTTCAACCTTCTTGCCGACGATCATCATCATGTCGGCGAATTCGTCGACCACCACCACGATGGTCGGCAGCTTGACCAGCAGCGGCGCTTCGTCGTGAATATTTTCGCGTTTGTACAACGGGTCGGTCAGTGGCGTACCGGCGTCCTGGGCTTCCTTGACCTTGGCGTTGAAGCCCGACAGGTTACGTACGCCCATCTTCGCCATCAGCTTGTAGCGGCGTTCCATCTCGGCCACGCTCCAACGCAGGGCGTTGGCGGCGTCCTTCATGTCGGTGACCACCGGGCAGAGCAGGTGCGGAATGCCTTCGTAGATCGACAATTCCAACATCTTCGGGTCGATCATGATCAGCTTGGCGTCATCCGGGCCAGACTTGAACAGGATCGACAGGATCATCGCGTTCACGCCCACCGACTTACCCGAACCAGTGGTACCGGCAACCAGCAAGTGCGGCATTTTCGCCAAGTCGGTGATTACTGGCTTACCACCGATATCGTGGCCCAGGGCCAAGGTGACCGGGGATTTAAAGTTGTCGTATTCCGGCGTCGACAGCACTTCGGAGAAGCGCACGATCTGACGGTCTTCGTTGGGAATCTCGATGCCCACGGTGGTCTTGCCGGGGATCACTTCCACCACGCGCACACTGGTCACGGCCAGGGAACGGGCCAAGTCTTTCGCCAGGTTGGAGATGCGGCTGACCTTGACGCCAGCTGCCGGCTGGATTTCGTAACGGGTGATGACCGGGCCTGGGTGGATCGAGTCCACCGAAACTTCGACGCCGAATTCCTTGAGCTTGATTTCCAGCAGGTGGCCGACAGCCGCCAGGGATTCCGGGGAATAGTTGAGCTGTTTCTTTTCGGCCGGGTCGAGGATCGAGATCGGCGGCAAGGTGCCTTCCACGGCGCTGTCGACAAACAACGGCGCCTGTTTCTCTTTCTGTACGCGATGGCTCGGCTCGGGGGCTTTGGGCGGCGCCGGGGCGATCACGGGCGGCACCTGCTTCTCGCGGTCCGACATGTGTTTGCTCAGCGCCTGCTCGCGCTCGATCAAGCGCTCCTTGACCTTGGCTTGCTCGCGCCGGTCCGGTGTGCTCGGGGCCACCACCTCGTTGACGCGGGTGTCCACCTCACGCAGTTGCGCAACCATGCGTTTGCGATCAACGCGGGCCGACCACCAACGGTTGGCCGCGCTTTGGAACAATTCGAGCAGGTCGAGGGTGATCTTGCCGGTCACGTCCATCACCTTGAACCACGACAGGTCGGTGAACACCGTGAGGCCGAACAGAAACAGCGCGATAAACATCAAGGTGCTGCCCTGGATGTTCAGGGTCTTGCGTGCCAGGTCGCCCAGGCTTTCGCCCAGCGCACCGCCTGCGCCCGCCGGCAAACCGGTAGGTGCGTGGAAATGAATATGCGCCAGCGCTGCGCCAGACAGCACCAGGAACACCAGGCCGATCAGGCGCCAGGAGAACAGCCAGCCGCTCCACTGCCACGGCTCGTGACGCTGACGGAAGATCTGCCAGGTCTTGATCGCCAGCAGCAGCGGGAAGATGTAGGCGAAGTAACCCAGCACCATGAACAGGATATCGGCGCTGTAGGAGCCGGCAGGCCCGCCGAAGTTCTGCACGTCTTCGATCTTGCTGTTGTGGCTCCAGCCCGGATCGTCCTTGCCATAGGTGAGCAAGGCCATCATCAGGAACAGGCACAGGGCGCCGATGGCGATCAGCGCCCCTTCCTTGAGTCGGTAGTGCAGGTGCTGGCGCCAGGCCGGCACGACTGCTGCTTTAGGTGTTGCGGCGGATTTCTTCAAAACGGGTCTTTTCCTGCGCCTTTAGCGCGTCCATCGTTGAATGACTGCACACTACTGCTCAATCCGAGCAGCTGAAAAATGAACGAACGTCGTTGAATCTACTTTTAACACTGGGTGATGACTGGGTGAAATGGCGATAACGCCACAATGGCCGCATTGTACGGGTTTGCGCCCGCGATGCCACGCCCTTGCCTATCAGCCAGCAGCCTGGACAATTGAAGTGTCACAGCATGTTCAATTTGAGCATGCATTGTCTTTGCTGACAAAGGCTTATGAGCTGTTTTTAGCAATCCAGGCAAGCTTGGCAAATGGCCTGCATGCGCCAGACCCGATTACGACCGCGTGTACGGGGCAGAGTTGCAGCAACACGCGCTCACGCTAATCCTGATGAATACCCGATTCGGGCTGGCCCCACAGCGCTGTGTCGACAATAATCACCCCTCGCGCGGCAGGTGACATACCCGCCACTCCCCTCCCCTTCCGTAAGCCTGGATGCCATGCTGACCTGGTTGCAACGCGACTCACTGACTTTTCCACCGCTGGCCAAGGCCATGCGTGAACCCAATGGCCTGCTGGCCGCCGGTGGCGATTTGTCAGCCGAACGGCTGGTTCAGGCCTACCGCCACGGCTGCTTTCCGTGGTTCTCTGAAGGCGAGCCGATCCTCTGGTGGTCGCCGGACCCACGCACGGTGATATTTCCCGACGAGCTGCATGTCTCGCGCAGCCTTGGCAAACTGTTGCGCCAGCAGCGTTACACCGTCACCTTCGACCAGGACTTCGCTGCCGTCATCCAGGCGTGCGCTGCGCCGCGCAGCTATGCCGATGGCACCTGGATCACCGAAGGCATCCAGAGCGCCTACCTGGCGCTGCACCAGCGTGGCTACGCGCATTCCGTGGAGGTGTGGGACCAGGGCGAGCTGGTCGGCGGCCTGTATGGCCTGGCGATGGGCCAACTGTTCTTTGGCGAATCCATGTTCAGCCGTGCCGACAACGCGTCGAAATTCGGCTTCGCCACACTGACCCGGCAGTTGCAGGCCTGGGGTTTCGTGCTGATCGACTGCCAGATGCCCAATGACCACCTGCACAGCCTGGGCGCCCGCGCCATACCGCGCAGTGAGTTCGCGGCTTTCTTGCACAACCATTTGGACCAACCCAGCTCTGGACCGTGGGTTTCCTAGGCGACATCCGCGCACGTGGCTTACACTTATTTCAAAGCTTACCCCGAGGGTTGATCATGACCGAGCTGGCGCGCTTGAAGTTTTATGCCACTCAAGCCCACTCTTGCAGCTATCTGCCCGACGAGCAGGCCACCACGCTGTTCCTCGACCCCAGCCAGCCAATGGATGTGCATGTGTATGCCGACCTGTCCGAGATGGGTTTTCGGCGTAGCGGCGACCACCTGTACCGCCCCCATTGCCAGAATTGCAATGCCTGCGTGCCGGCACGTATCCCGGTTGCGCAATTTTTGCCGGACCGCAATCAGAAACGCATCCTCAAGCGCAATGCCGACCTGACAATCACCGCCACCAAGCCGCATTTCAGCGAAGAATATTTCGACCTTTACCAGCGCTACATCGAGCAACGTCATGCCGACGGCGACATGTTCCCGCCCAGCCGCGATCAGTTTTCGACGTTTCTGGTGCGTGACCTGCCCTTCTCGCGCTTCTACGAGTTCCGCCTGGACGGGCGCCTGCTGGCGGTAGCCGTAACCGACCTGCTGCCCAATGGCCTGTCGGCGGTCTACACCTTCTATGAGCCGGCCGAAGAACGCCGCAGCCTGGGACGCTTTGCGATCTTGTGGCAAATCGGCGAAGCCCTGCGCCAGGAATTGGAAGCGGTGTACCTCGGATACTGGATCAAAAACTGCAAAAAGATGAACTACAAGACCCAATATCGGCCCATCGAGCTACTAATTAATCAAAGATGGGTAACGCTTAACTAGAACCCCTTGGCTTAAACACCCTTTTTCGGGCACAATGCACGCCGCTTTTGCCTGGCGCAGTTGCACCGGGCCATTCACTGGATACCGAGGGCTTTACTGCATGTCGAAAGAAGACAGCTTCGAAATGGAAGGCACTGTCGTCGACACCCTGCCCAACACCATGTTTCGTGTGGAGTTGGAAAATGGGCACGTCGTAACCGCGCATATCTCCGGCAAGATGCGCAAGAACTACATTCGTATTCTTACCGGCGACAAAGTGCGCGTCGAGCTGACGCCCTATGACTTGAGCAAAGGGCGCATCACTTACCGCGCTCGTTAATCAAGTCAATACAAAACGCCCGGTTCTGCCGGGCGTTTTTGTGTGCGCGCTATTTCCCAAACACCTCAGGTGTCAATGTGGGAGCTGACTTGCCTGCCCCCACATTTGACCCCCATCGTTTTCAAGACAGCAAAAAGGCGCCTTTCGGCGCCTTTTGCTTTGTTGCAGCCCGCTGTCAGGCCATTTCAGCCGTGGTTTCGAACTCGAAGGTCAGCTCGCCGTCCTTCAAGTCGATGTGCACCACGCCGCCATGGTCGGCAAGCTCGCCAAACAGGATCTCTTCGGCCAATGGCCGCTTGATCTTGTCCTGGATCAGTCGCGCCATTGGGCGAGCGCCCATTGCCGCGTCGTAGCCACCTTCGGCCAGCCAATTGCGCGCCGCGTCCGTGACGTCCAGCTGCACGCGCTTGTCTTCCAACTGCGCTTGAAGCTCGGTAAGGAACTTGTCCACCACGCTTTTGATGACCTCATGGCTGAGGCGACCAAACTGGATAATGGTGTCCAGGCGGTTGCGGAACTCCGGCGTGAAGCTCTTCTTGATCACTTCCATCGCATCGGATGAGTGATCCTGATGCGTAAAGCCAATCGAAGCCCGCGCGGCCGTTTCGGCACCGGCGTTGGTGGTCATGATCACGATCACGTTGCGGAAGTCGGCCTTGCGCCCGTTGTTGTCGGTCAGGGTCCCGTGGTCCATGACCTGCAGCAGCAGGTTGAAGACTTCCGGGTGGGCCTTCTCGATTTCATCGAGCAGCAATACGCAGTGCGGCTGCTTGGTGATTGCCTCGGTCAACAGACCGCCCTGGTCGAAACCGACATAGCCCGGAGGCGCACCGATCAGGCGCGACACAGTGTGACGCTCCATGTATTCGGACATGTCGAAGCGTACCAGCTCGATGCCCATGGCCTTGGCCAACTGCCGCGCCGCTTCGGTCTTGCCGACGCCGGTCGGGCCTGCGAACAGGAACGAACCGACTGGCTTGTCCGGCGACTTGAGGCCCGCACGCGACAACTTGATCGCGGTGGACAGCGCGTCAATGGCAGCATCCTGGCCGAACACGGTGAGCTTGAGGTCGCGCTCCAGGTTACGCAGCAGCTCCTTGTCGGAACTGTTGACGTGTTTTGGCGGAATACGCGCGATCTTCGCCACGATGTCCTCGACTTGAGGCACGTCGATGCGCTTCACGCGCTTCTCGACCGGCTGCAGGCGCTGGTAGGCACCTGCCTCGTCAATCACGTCGATGGCCTTGTCGGGCATGTGCCGGTCATTGATGTAGCGCGATGCCAGCTCAGCAGCGGCACGCAACGCTTCATCGGTGTACTCGATGCCGTGGTGCGCTTCGAAACGCCCTTTGAGCCCGCGCAGAATGCCGATGGTGTCTTCTACCGAAGGCTCGGACACGTCGACTTTCTGGAAGCGGCGCGCCAAGGCACGGTCTTTCTCGAAAATGCCGCGGAATTCCTGGAACGTAGTCGAACCGATGCAGCGGATATCACCCGACGACAGCAACGGCTTGAGCAGGTTGGAGGCGTCCATCACCCCACCGGAGGCCGCACCGGCACCGATGATGGTGTGGATCTCATCGATAAACAGGATCGCCTGCGGGCGTTTTTTCAGCTCGCCGAGCAGCGCCTTGAAGCGCTTCTCGAAATCGCCACGGTACTTGGTCCCGGCGAGCAACGCGCCCAGGTCCAGGGAGTAGACGACGCTGTTAGCCAGCAGGTCAGGCACCTGATTATCGACAATGCGCTTGGCCAGGCCTTCGGCAATCGCGGTCTTACCCACGCCCGCCTCACCCACCAGCAACGGATTGTTCTTGCGACGACGCGCGAGGATCTGCGCTACACGCTCAACCTCAAGCTCGCGCCCCACCAGCGGATCGATCCGCCCCTGGCGCGCCAGTTCATTGAGGTTGCTGGCATAGGCATCCAGTGGATTGCCCGAAGAAGAAGACTCACCACCCTCGTCGTCCTGCATCTCTTGCTCACCCTCGGAATGATCGCCGTGCCCAGGCACTTTGGAGATACCGTGGGCGATGTAGTTGACGACATCAATACGGGCAACGCTCTGCTGTTTGAGCAGGAACACCGCTTGGCTTTCCTGTTCGCTGAAGATCGCCACAAGCACATTGGCGCCTGTGACTTCACGCTTACCGGAGCTCTGTACGTGGAACACAGCGCGCTGCAATACCCGCTGGAAGCCCAGGGTTGGCTGGGTTTCGCGGTCCTCGTCGTGCACGGGGATCAGTGGCGTAGTGGAGTCGATAAACTCCTGCAGGTCATGCTTGAGTTTGTCGAGGTTGGCGCCGCACGCACGCAGAACGGTGGCGGCAGCTTCGTTATCCAAAAGTGCCAGCAGCAGGTGTTCGACGGTCATGAATTCATGACGCTTCGAACGAGCCTCCTTGAAGGCAAGATTGAGGGTGACTTCGAGCTCGCGGTTTAACATAGCTTCACCTCATACCCAAGTGGTCGGCGTTAACCGTCCTTCTCGATTTCACAGAGTAGCGGATGCTGGCTTTCCCTGGCGTACTGGTTGACCTGCATTGCCTTTGTCTCGGCGATGTCACGGGTAAACACTCCACATACTGCCCGTCCTTCTGTGTGAACGGCCAGCATTACCTTGGTCGCCAACTCGCGGTTCAGGTTAAAAAACACCTCGAGCACTTCGACCACGAAATCCATCGGTGTGTAGTCATCATTGAACAAAACCACCTTGTACATCGGCGGCGCCTGTAGAGCGGGCTTCGCCTCCTGAACAGCAATGCCTGCAGAGCCGTCCTCGTCATGTTCCTGATCCGGGCGATCCTGATTGAATGTTAGTCGAATCTGGCTGTTTGCATGCATGGAAAGAAAGGTTCGTCAGTGGTTCAAATACAGTGGTGGGGGCGACCTGCCGGAATTTCAACTCTGACTATACGGTCGCCTTGACTATCGGCAAATCGGTGTTACAACCAATAGAGCCCACAGTGGGTAAAAAAGGTCCGCGCAGTCAACCTTATTTATTCGGGTTAGGACGGATAAACTGGATGATACTCCAGTGATGGAGTCTGGTGCAGAGGGATATGGTTATGTCTGGCGTCAAGATCAACGGCAAGGTCAAGTGGTTCAACAATGCCAAGGGGTATGGATTCATTAATGCCGAAGGAAATCCCGATGAGGATCTTTTTGCGCATTACTCAGCGATTACCATGGAGGGATACAAGACGCTGAAGGCGGGTCAAAAGGTGGAGTTTGACATCATTCAGGGCCCCAAAGGCCTGCACGCTGTCGAAATCTGCGCAGCATGCGCGGCCGAACCTGGAAAGGCCCACGACGAAACCCACGAAAAGGAACTAAAGGCTACCCCTTCAAAACAGAAACAAACGGCCTGATCAGCGCTTGAGCAACTCAAAAAAAACCGGCTGTCCTGATTCTTCAGGATCGCCGGTTTTTTTATAGCCTTAGACTCACATATGCGAAATCAACGCATCGCCAAAGCCAGACGACGACACCAACTTGGCACCCTCCATCAAGCGCTCAAAGTCGTAGGTCACGGTCTTGGCCGAAATGGCGCCATTCGTGCCTTTAATGATCAAGTCTGCCGCTTCAGTCCAGCCCATATGACGCAGCATCATTTCCGCCGACAGAATCAATGAACCCGGGTTTACCTGGTCCTTGCCTGCGTATTTGGGCGCGGTGCCATGGGTGGCCTCGAACATGGCCACGGTATCCGACAGGTTGGCACCCGGCGCAATACCGATACCGCCCACTTCCGCCGCCAGGGCATCGGAGAGGTAGTCACCATTCAAGTTAAGGGTGGCGATCACGTCATATTCGGCCGGACGCAGCAGAATCTGCTGGAGCATGGCATCAGCAATAGCGTCCTTTACCACCACATTCTTGCCGGTCTTCGGGTTCTTGAACTGCATCCAAGGGCCACCATCGAGCAAGGTCGCACCAAATTCTTTCTCGGCGATACCGTAGGCCCACTCTTTGAAGGCACCTTCGGTGAACTTCATAATGTTGCCTTTGTGCACGATGGTCAGCGAATCACGGTCGTTATCCACTACATATTGCAGGGCTTTACGCACCAGGCGCTCGGTGCCTTCTTTGGAAACCGGCTTGATGCCAATCCCGCAATCCTGGTCGAAACGGATCTTGGTGACGCCCATTTCCTCCTTGAGGAATTTGATCACCTTGATCGCTTCCGGCGAGCCGGCCTTCCATTCGATACCGGCGTAAATATCCTCGGAGTTCTCACGGAAGATAGTCATATCGACGTCGCCAGGTTTCTTGACCGGGCTGGGCACGCCTTCAAACCAACGCACCGGGCGCAGGCAAACATACAGGTCGAGCTGTTGGCGCAGGGCCACGTTCAGCGAACGAATGCCACCACCGACCGGCGTGGTCAGCGGACCCTTGATGGAAACCACGTAATCTTTGACCGCATCCAGGGTTTCCTGGGGCAGCCAGGTATCCTGATCGTAGACTTGAGTCGCTTTCTCGCCGGCGTAAACCTCCATCCAGGAGATTTTTCGCTTGCCGCCGTAGGCCTTTTCAACAGCTGCGTCGACCACCTTGATCATCACCGGGCTGATGTCGACGCCAATACCGTCGCCTTCTATATAAGGGATGATCGGTTGGTCAGGAACATTGAGAGAATGGTCTGCATTGACGGTGATTTTGTCGCCGACTGCCGGAACCTGAATCTTCTTGTATCCCATGCTGAACTCCATCTATGGATTGAACATCTGGCTGCGTTCGAGCCTACTCCAGATAAATGGCGACTGAAACCTCGCGCCATGCTCATTTGCATCGAAAACAGCATATTTAGTCGCCTACAAGCCTGAAAGCAAAGGCAAAATCGCCAATCTTGAGCACATCGTGCGACTTTGGTCGCACTTGGGCCCCTGCGACCTTTAGACCAATGGACGACACACCTTTTGTATGAAGGCTCGGCGTAAGCATAGCGACCTATGTATAATGCCGCCGCTGACCCAAGAGTCACGACCGCTGACCGCTCTAGACAGTAGCCTTCAGCCAGAAAGCAGGGCTATTACAATAGCCCACCCGCTTGACGCTCGACTGATGCAACCCAACATCACCGCGAAGAAACCTCGACATTTCGCTCATGGATGACTTTGAACGAACGCGCTCCACCCGGCGCATCTCGAGTTTCTGCGCACGCTTTCAGCAAAGAAGAGAGTTAATCCGAATATGCCCACCCGCTCGAAGATCATCTACACCTTCACCGACGAAGCCCCAGCCCTCGCCACCTATTCACTGCTGCCTATCGTAGAGGCCTTCACCGCTTCCGCTGATATTGCTGTGGAAACCCGCGACATCTCCCTCGCCGCGCGCATCCTCGCAAGCTTCCCCGAGCAACTGGGTACCCAGGCTATCCCGGACCACCTCGCCGAACTGGGCGACCTGGCCGTTACGCCTGAAGCCAACATCATCAAGCTGCCTAACATCAGCGCCTCGACCCCGCAGCTGCAAGCCGCGATCAAGGAACTGCAGGCCCAGGGCTACGCCCTGCCGGACTACCCGGAAACCGTAACCACCGACGCGGAAAAAGAAACCCGCGCACGTTACGACAAGGTCAAGGGCAGCGCCGTGAACCCGGTACTGCGCGAAGGCAACTCCGACCGCCGCGCACCGCTGTCGGTCAAGAACTATGCGCGCAAGCACCCGCACAAAATGGGCGCCTGGGCTGCCGACTCCAAGTCGCACGTCGCGCACATGAACAACGGCGACTTCTACGGCAGCGAAAAAGCCGTACAGATCGAAGCCGCTGACGCCGTGAAGATCGAGCTGATCGCCAAAGACGGCACTGCGACCGTCTTGAAAGAAAAGACCTCGGTAAAGGCCGGCGAGATTATCGACACCGCCGTGCTGAGCAAAAAAGCCCTGCGCAGCTTCATCGCCGCTGAAATCGAAGACGCCAAGAAACAAGGCGTGCTGTTGTCGGTTCACCTGAAAGCCACCATGATGAAGGTCTCCGACCCGATCATGTTCGGCCAGATCGTTGCCGAGTTCTACAAAGACGCCCTGGCCAAGCACGCCCCGTTGCTTGCACAGATCGGCTTCAACCTGAACAACGGCATCGGCGACCTGTACGCTCGTATCAAGGCTTTGCCTAGCGATCAACAAGCGCAGATCGAAGCTGACATTCAAGCGGTCTACGCCGCTCGCCCATCGCTGGCGATGGTCAACTCCGACAAAGGCATCACCAACCTGCACGTGCCGAGCGACGTCATCGTCGACGCCTCGATGCCGGCCATGATCCGTGACTCCGGCAAAATGTGGGGCACCGACGGCCAACTGCACGACACCAAGGCTGTGATCCCGGATCGCTGCTACGCCACCATCTACCAGGCGGTGATCGAAGAGTGCAAAGCCAACGGCGCCTTCGACCCAACCACCATGGGCAGCGTGCCAAACGTTGGCCTGATGGCGAAAAAAGCCGAAGAGTACGGTTCCCACGACAAGACCTTCCAGGTCAAGGCTGACGGCGCTGTCCGCGTCACCGACAGCAAGGGCAACCTGCTGATGGAACAGAAAGTCGAAGCCGGCGATATCTTTCGCATGTGCCAGACCCAGGACGCGCCGATCCAGGACTGGGTCAAGCTGGCCGTCAACCGTGCCCGTGCCAGCAACACCCCAGCCATCTTCTGGCTGGACCCACAGCGCGCGCACGATGGTGTAGTCGTCGAGAAGGTTCAGACCTACCTCAAAGACCACAACATCGAAGGCCTGGACATCCGCATCATGTCGCCGGTCGACGCGATGAAGTTCACGCTGGAGCGTACCCGCAAGGGCCTGGACACCATCTCGGTGACCGGTAACGTATTGCGCGACTACCTGACCGACCTGTTCCCGATCATGGAACTGGGCACCAGCGCCAAGATGCTGTCGATCGTGCCGCTGATGAACGGCGGTGGCCTGTTCGAAACCGGCGCCGGCGGTTCGGCACCGAAACACGTGCAGCAACTGGTTGAAGAAAACTTCCTGCGCTGGGATTCCCTGGGCGAGTTCCTGGCCCTGGCAGCCTCCCTTGAGCATTTGGGTGTTACTTACAACAACCCGAAAGCCCTGGTGCTGTCCAAGACCCTGGACCAGGCCACCGGCCAGTTCCTCGACAACAACAAGTCGCCATCGCGCAAAGTCGGCAACATCGACAACCGCGGCAGCCACTTCTACCTGGCGCTGTACTGGGCTCAAGCCCTGGCCGCCCAGACCGAAGACACTGCACTGCAAGCGCAGTTCGGCGAACTGGCCAAAACCCTGAGCGACAACGAGGCGACCATCGTTGCCGAACTGAACGCCGTACAGGGCAAGCCAGTGGATATCGGCGGCTACTACGCGCCGAGCCCAGAGCTGACCAGCAAAGCCATGCGCCCAAGCGACACCCTCAACGCGGCGATTGCCAAGTTGAAGTAAGGTTGTAAGGATGCAAAGAAGCCCCGGCCCCGCGCCGGGGTTTCTGTTTGTGCCCAGCACCGATTTGATTGGGTTTCTCCAGCCACCCCCAACTTGAGGCCGCTTTATGACCTGGCAACCCCACATCACCGTCGCCACCATTGTCGAAGACAACGGCCGCTTCCTGATGGTCGAAGAGCTCAAGGGCGGGCGCGCCGTGCTCAATCAGCCGGCCGGCCACCTGGACCCGCATGAAACCCTGACCGAGGCCGCCGTGCGTGAAACCCTCGAAGAAACCGGTTGGGACGTGGAAGCCACCGGCATCGTCGGGATCTACCTGTACACCGCACCCAGCAATGGCGTGACCTATCAGCGCGTGTGCTTCATCGCCAAGCCCCTGAAACACCACCCGCACTACCAGCTCGACGAAGGCATCGTGCGCGCCCGCTGGCTGACCCGTGATGAGCTGATGGCCCTGCGCGACGACTGGCGCAGCGAGCTGATCATCCGCTGCATCGATGATTATCTGGCAGGTGTGCGCCACAGTCTGGAATTGATCCGCCCTTCTCTTTAGCCTTGCGGGCGCGAGCCTGCTAGAATCGCGTCCTTTTTCAAGACACCCGTTGAAACCCTATGCGTGATCCAGCCCCTTCTGACACACAAAAGAAGCGCGTCATCGTCGGTATGTCCGGCGGCGTGGATTCTTCCGTTTCCGCCGTTCTGCTCATGGAGCAGGGTTATGAGGTGGAAGGCCTGTTCATGAAGAACTGGGAAGAAGACGATGGAACGGAATATTGCACCGCCATGGACGACCTGGCCGACGCCCAGGCCGTTTGCGACAAGATTGGCATCAAGCTGCACACCGCCAACTTCGCCGCCGAGTACTGGGACAACGTGTTCGAGCACTTCCTGGCCGAATACAAGGCCGGCCGCACGCCGAACCCGGACATCTTGTGTAACCGCGAAATCAAGTTCAAGGCGTTCCTCGACTACGCCATGATCCTCGGCGCCGACCTGATCGCCACTGGCCACTACGTGCGCCGTCGCGACATCGACGGTCGCACCGAACTGCTCAAGGGCCTGGACCCGAACAAGGACCAGAGCTACTTCCTGCACGCCGTCGGCGGCGAACAGATCGCCAAGACCCTGTTCCCGGTGGGCGAGCTGGAAAAACCCGAAGTGCGCAAGATCGCCGAGAAACACGGCCTGGCCACCGCCAAGAAAAAGGATTCCACCGGGATCTGCTTTATCGGCGAGCGCCGCTTCAGCGACTTCCTCAAGCAGTACCTGCCGGCACAGCCGGGCGAAATCAAGACCACTGAAGGCGACGTCATCGGCCGCCACCATGGCCTGATGTACCACACCATCGGCCAACGCCAGGGCCTGGGCATCGGCGGCTTGAAAGACGCCGGTGAAGAGCCGTGGTACGTGCTGGTTAAGGATCTTGAGAACAACGTGCTGATCGTTGGCCAAGGTAATGAACACCCGCTGCTGTTTTCCGGCGCCCTGCTCGCTTCCGAGATCTATTGGGTCAACCCGATCGACCTGAGCACCCCACGCCGCCTGACCGCCAAAGTGCGTTATCGCCAGAGCGACCAGCCCTGCACCCTGGAAAAAACTGCCAACGGCTATCGCGCCACCTTTGATGACCCGCAACGCGCGGTCACGCCTGGCCAGTCCGTGGTGTTCTACGACGGCGAAATTTGCCTGGGCGGCGGCGTGATTGAAGTCGCCGAAGCCTGGAGCAACCCAGCATGAGCCCGACCCAGGAGCAATTGACCGCACTGGGCGGGGTTTTCCTAGCCGCGGTGCTGGTGGACAAGATCGCCAAGACCGGCCAGGTCACCGAGGCGGGCCTGACCTGCATGCTCGGCAGCCTGCTGATCCGCGACCCCAAGGACACCCTGGAAGTCTACGGCGGCGACGATCTGACACTGCGTGAAGGCTATCGCGCGCTGATTGGCGCGCTGGAGCGCGACCCCAGCACCCTGCAGCGCGAGCCCTTGCGCTACGCCCTGTCGATGCTCGGCCTGGAGCGCCAATTGGCCAAGCGCGAGGACATGCTGGAAACCATCGGCAAACGCCTGCCGCAGATCCAATCCCAAGTGGAACACTTCGGCCCGGCTCACGAAAACGTGATTGCCGCCTGTGGCGCGCTGTACCAGGACACCTTGAGCACCTTGCGCCAACGGATCCAGGTGCACGGCGACATGCGCAACCTGCAGCAACCTAACAACGCCTCGAAAATCCGCGCCCTGCTCCTGGCCGGTATTCGTTCGGCACGGTTGTGGCGGCAGTTGGGCGGTCATCGCTGGCAGCTGGTGATCAGCCGGCGCAAATTGCTTAAAGAGCTTTACCCGTTGATGCGCAACGAATAAGTCGCAGCAACCCGATTTTTATAGCCTCACGCGTAATACGCCGGTCAGTTGGCAACGGACCGGCGGATTTTTTCATGTATGATACGCGCCCCATTTCGTTGCCCGACTGTCCGAGAACACCCCATGCAGCTCTCTTCGCTCACTGCGGTTTCCCCTGTAGACGGCCGCTACGCCGGCAAAACCCAGGCCCTGCGCCCTATTTTCAGCGAATACGGCTTGATCCGTGCTCGTGTTCTGGTTGAAGTGCGCTGGCTCCAGCGCCTGGCCGCTCACCCTGCCATCAGCGAAGTGCCGGCGTTTTCCGCCGAAGCCAACGCTGTGCTGAACACCCTGGCGGAAAACTTCTCCCTGGAGCACGCCGAGCGTGTGAAAGAGATCGAGCGCACCACCAACCACGACGTTAAAGCCATCGAATACCTGCTCAAAGAGCAAGCGGCCAAGCTGCCGGAACTGGCCAAGGTCAGCGAGTTCATCCACTTTGCCTGCACCAGCGAGGACATCAACAACCTGTCCCACGCCCTGATGCTGCGCGAAGGCCGTGATGAGGTGATGCTGCCGCTGATGCGCCAGACCGCCAACGCCATCCGCGAACTGGCGATCCGTTTCGCCGACGTGCCGATGCTGTCGCGCACCCACGGTCAGCCGGCCTCGCCGACCACCCTGGGCAAAGAATTGGCCAACGTGGTGTACCGCCTGGAGCGCCAGATCGCTCAAGTGGCCGCTGTACCGCTGCTGGGCAAGATCAACGGCGCCGTGGGCAACTACAACGCCCACATATCGGCCTACCCGGAAATCGACTGGGAAGAAAATGCCCGCGCCTTCATCGAAGACGAGCTGGGCCTGGGCTTCAACCCGTACACCACGCAGATCGAACCGCACGACTACATCGCCGAGCTGTTCGACGCCATTGCGCGCTTCAACACCATCCTGATCGACTTCGATCGCGATATCTGGGGCTACATCTCCCTGGGCTACTTCAAGCAGCGCACCATTGCCGGTGAAATCGGTTCCTCGACCATGCCGCACAAGGTCAACCCGATCGACTTCGAAAACTCCGAAGGCAACCTCGGCATCGCCAACGCCCTGTTCCAGCACCTGGCCAGCAAGCTGCCGATCTCCCGCTGGCAGCGCGACCTGACCGACTCCACCGTACTGCGCAACCTCGGTGTGGGCTTTGCTCACAGCGTGATCGCGTACGAAGCCAGCCTCAAAGGCATCAGCAAGCTGGAACTCAACGAGCAGAAAATCGCCGCTGACCTGGATGCGTGCTGGGAAGTATTGGCTGAGCCGATCCAGACCGTGATGCGCCGCTATAACATCGAAAACCCCTACGAGAAGCTGAAAGAATTGACGCGCGGCAAGGGCATCAGCCCTGAAGCACTGCAAACTTTCATCGACGGCTTGGATATGCCAGCCGCCGCCAAGGCCGAGCTGAAACTGCTCACCCCGGCCAACTACATCGGCAACGCGGTGGCCCAAGCCAAACGCATCTGATCTAGCGCAAGCCCTCTTGAGACGCCCGGCCGCGCCGGGCGTTTTTATTCCTGTCTTAAAAGTGCTTTCTTTCAATAGGTTACACATGAATCCTGATATTCCTCTTCAACTTCTGGGCGGCATCACGGCACGCGAGTTCCTGCGCGACTATTGGCAGAAAAAACCGCTGCTGATCCGCCAGGCCATCCCTGATTTCGAAAGCCCGATAGACGCCGACGAACTGGCAGGCTTAGCCCTGGAAGAGGAAGTCGAATCGCGCCTGGTGATCGAACACGGCGAGCGCCCGTGGGAGCTGCGCCGCGGCCCGTTCGCCGAGGACGCCTTCAGCACCCTGCCGGAGCGTGAGTGGACCCTGCTGGTGCAGGCCGTCGACCAGTTCGTGCCGGAAGTGGCCGAGCTGCTGGAGCACTTCCGCTTCCTGCCAAGCTGGCGCATCGACGATGTGATGATCAGCTTCGCCGCACCCGGCGGCAGCGTTGGCCCGCACTTCGATAACTACGACGTGTTCCTGTTGCAAGCCCAAGGCAAGCGCAACTGGAAGATCGGCCAGATGTGCAACTCCGAAAGCCCGTTGCTGCAACACGCCGACCTGCGCATCCTCGCCGAATTCGAACAAAGTGAAGAATGGGTGCTGGAACCGGGCGACATGCTCTACCTGCCGCCGCGCCTGGCGCACTTCGGCATTGCCGAAGATGACTGCATGACCTACTCGGTCGGCTTTCGCGCGCCGAGCGCCGCTGAAGTGCTGACCCACTTCACCGACTTCCTCAGCCAATACCTGACGGACGAAGAGCGTTACACCGACGCCGACGCCCAGCCGGTCAGCGACCCGCACCAGATCCAGGGCGACGCGCTCGACCGCCTGAAAAGCCTGCTGGCCGAGCACATGAGCGATGAGCGCATGCTGCTGACCTGGTTCGGCCAGTTCATGACCGAGCCACGCTACCCGGAACTGGTGGCGGGCGAAGAATTGGGCGAAGAAGACTTCCTCAGCAGCCTGGAAGGCGGCGCGATTCTGGTGCGCAACCCAAGCGCGCGCATGGCGTGGTCGGAAGTCGACGACGACGTACTGCTGTTTGCCAGCGGCCAGAGCCGTTACCTGCCAGGCAAGCTGCGCGAGTTGCTGAAGCTGGTGTGCTCGGCGGATGCATTGCACAGCGAAAACCTTGGCGCATGGCTCGCAGACGAAGATGGCCGCGACCTGCTGTGCGAACTGGTCAAGCAAGGAAGCCTGGGATTTGCCGATGAATAAGATTCACGTAAGTGTCGCGGACTGGCAAAAGGATATCGCTGAGATTCGGCGCATTCGTGAAGCGGTATTTATCGCCGAACAATCGGTTCCACCTGAGCTGGAGTGGGATTCGGACGACGCCGACGCGGTGCATTTTCTCGCGTTCGAAGGCGACTTTCCGATTGGCACTGCGCGCCTGCTGCCCAGCGGCGAAATCGGCCGCGTATCGGTACTCAAGGACTGGCGCGGGCTGAAGGTCGGCGACAAGCTGATGGAAGCCGTGATTGGGCTGGCCGAGCAACGCGGCCAGACCAAGCAGTTCCTGAGTGCGCAGGTGTATGCGGCGCCGTTTTATGAGCGGCTGGGCTTCAAGATCGTCAGTGATGAGTTTCTTGAAGTTGGGATTCCGCATGTGGATATGGTGCGCGAGGGCTGATCCGAGACCTGCGATAGCGCCATCAGCAACACCCAAAATGCCCTGCCTGCCAGGGCATTTTGCCGTCTAAGATTCAACTTGCGACCTGCCAGGCCGACAAACTGGCACTATCACGCTAAATGACTCGCAGAGATAACGGACATGTCCCTACGCAACCTGCTCACCGCCCTCCTCCTGACTGCCAGCACCTGGGCAATCGCCGACACCGCAGTCGTCAACCTGAGCAATCGCACCAGCGCCGACCTGCTGCCGGTGGCGCAGAACTTCATCGGCAAGGACGGCAGCGTCAGCGCCTACGGCAACCAGCTGATTGTGAAAGCTGACCCCGATAAGATCGAGGGGTTGCGCGCACTGCTCGCGCAGCTGGACACGCCCGCCAAACGCCTGCTGATCACCGTCGACACCAACGAAAACAATCAGCAGAACAGCGGCGACAGCCAGACCCGCATCATCAGTTACGGCACCGCCAGCCGCGATGGCGGCATCCAGCAGATCCAAGCCAGCGAAGGCGTGCCCGCACTGATCCAGGTGGGCCAGAGCGTACCTCTAACCACGACGCAGCAGGACAGCTATGGCCGCCTGCAAAACCAGACCCAGTATCGCAACGTCACCCAGGGCTTTTACGTGACCGCCAGCGTCACCGGCGAGACCGTACACTTGGCGATCAGTACCAACCGTGACCGTATGAGCCAAGAACGTCCTGATGTAGTGAACGTGCAAAGCACCGACACAACGGTCAGCGGCCGCCTGGGGGAATGGATCCCGCTGGCCGGCATCAACCGTGAGACCCAAGCCGACAAATCCTCTACAACCCGCAACTACTCTACTCAGGGCCGCGACGACCTGACTTTACGGGTCAAGGTCGACACCCTGAACTGAAGCACCAAAAACTGACTGATGAGTCGTCTTAGACTAAAGATGTAGTGCTTTAAAATAAGCACTACAAAACATTTGACGATCCCAAAAAGCCTGGGCATGATGGCCTCGCTCCCGCTAATCAGGGGCCCTGGCAAGGGCCTTCGGATCGCCGCTCTAAACGTTACCCACCTGAGCCGATTCGTGTCTGTACCGCCCACAAGGTGTGTTTGACGAGGTTGCGACTGGAACGAAGTTGTCCCGAGGGACGGAAGCTAACCAGGTAACCCGGCTACACACTGATGAACCGTACAAAGGCCCACGATGCCCGAAGACCGTTCGCAGTTCGCCCTTACCTGCTCAACTCCTCCTCTCGCAACGCGTTCATCCCGTCGCCTTCCCCGCCAAACCTGACTTGACCGCCTAAGCTTCTGGTCAGCGAGCAGCCATAACCACGCACTGATTACGTGGTAGGCAAACGGAATTTTCAACCTAGTAGATTTTCCATAAAAGACGCGACGAGGTTTTTCCCCATGGCACTGACACGCGAACAGCAAATTGCAGCCCTTGAAAAAGATTGGGCTGAAAACCCACGCTGGAAAGGCGTAACCCGCGCTTATTCCGCTGCTGACGTCGTCCGCCTGCGTGGCTCGGTTCAACCTGAGCACACCTTTGCAAAACTCGGCGCCGAGAAACTGTGGAAGCTGGTCACCCAGGGTGCCAAGCCGTCCTTCCGTCCCGAGAAAGATTTCGTCAACTGCATGGGCGCCCTCACTGGCGGCCAGGCAGTCCAACAGGTGAAAGCCGGCATCCAGGCGATCTACCTGTCCGGCTGGCAAGTGGCAGCGGACAACAACTCCGCTGAATCCATGTACCCCGACCAATCGCTGTACCCGGTGGACTCGGTGCCAACCGTGGTCAAGCGCATCAACAACTCGTTCCGCCGTGCCGACCAGATCCAGTGGAAAGCCGGCAAAGGGCCGGGCGACGAAGGCTACATCGACTACTTCGCACCGATCGTGGCTGATGCCGAAGCCGGTTTCGGCGGCGTACTGAACGCCTACGAACTGATGAAGAGCATGATCGAGGCTGGCGCTGCCGGCGTGCACTTCGAAGACCAACTGGCATCGGTGAAGAAATGCGGCCACATGGGCGGCAAAGTACTGGTACCGACCCAAGAAGCCGTACAGAAGCTCACTGCTGCGCGCCTGGCTGCCGACGTGGCCGGTACACCGACCATCATCCTGGCCCGTACCGACGCTAACGCGGCTGACTTGCTGACGTCCGATTGCGACCCGTACGACCAGCCATTCGTGACCGGCGAACGCACCCAGGAAGGCTTCTATAAAGTTCGCGCCGGTCTTGACCAGGCCATCGCTCGCGGCCTGGCCTACGCGCCGTACGCTGACTTGATCTGGTGCGAAACCGCCAAGCCGGACCTGGACGAAGCCCGTCGCTTCGCCGAAGCGATCAAGAAGGAATACCCGGACCAACTGCTGTCCTACAACTGCTCGCCGTCTTTCAACTGGAAGAAGAACCTGGACGACGCAACCATCGCCAAGTTCCAGCGCGAACTATCGGCCATGGGCTACAAGCACCAATTCATCACCCTGGCTGGCATTCACAACATGTGGCACAGCATGTTCAACCTGGCGCACGACTACGCCCGCAACGACATGACCGCCTACGTGAAGCTGCAGGAGCAGGAATTTGCCGACGCCTCCAAAGGCTACACCTTTGTGGCGCACCAGCAGGAAGTGGGCACCGGCTACTTCGACGACATGACCACCGTGATCCAGGGCGGCACCTCGTCCGTGACTGCGCTGACCGGTTCGACCGAAGAAGAGCAGTTCCACTAAGCACCGAGTACACGGCCACTGCGGCCGCATGGAAGACCTAACCGCAGTGCCGCACAACAATCACGCCCCGACTGGTTCGGGGCGTTTTTTTTGCAACAGTTTTATCCAGCACGGTACTACCGGCGTCAAACGGCACTGGATAGTGCAGATGCGCCACTCTGCGCGCTCTGCAACGCTGAGTGGCTACCAACTAAACATGCCCTCTAGCGAAGAAAACGGGCAAAATTACCACCTTATAAAATGGAGTGAAGGTATGAAGTTGCTCAAAGGCGTAATTCTGGGTGCAGTGCTGCTTATCGTCAGCGCTGGCGCACTGGGGCTTTTCTACGTCCTCCCTCAACACGAGGTGGTGCTGATCACCGGAGGCGAGGTCAAGCGGGTCGACCACGATGGCGTGATCAATGCCGAGAACCCGGCTGATGGCCCGACCCGAGACGTTTACTTCATCAACACCGAGCACCCTGACTCTAAAGACGTCATGGTCTACCGCAATGAAGACACCGGCTGGTCGTTCCCCTGGTATTTCAAGTTCGACTCTGCGGACATTCAGGCCAAGGCCCAGGGTTACTCTCGTAACGCTGAACAACTGGCGCTCATTCGGTACTACGGGTGGCGCATCAAAATATTTTCGGTGTTCCCGAACGTCACAGATATCGAAGCCACCAACAGCCGTGAAGAACCCTTCCCGCTGTTCAATACGGTGTTCCTCAGCATCATCGCGCTGGTACTTATTATCGTAGCGGTGTTCATCAAGCGGCGTCTGAAGCGGCGTCATCAGACTGTCGTAAGTTGACCCAAGCCCTGATTGCTTAAAAGGCAGACAAGAAAAAGCCCCGCTCGAAAGACGGGGCTTTTTGTTAACCCGATGGGTTAGCCAATGCTAACGCCATGGGCTTCAGCCAGAGGCTTCAAGCCACCAGCAAAACCCTGACCGATCGCTTTGAACTTGAACTCTTCGCCGCTGCGATAAAGCTCGCCGAAGATCATCGCAGTTTCAGTCGAAGCGTCTTCGCTCAGGTCGAAACGCGCCAGCTCTTTACCGTCAGCCTTGTTCACCACACGAATGAAGCTGTTGGCAACCTGACCGAAGGTCTGTTTGCGGGTTTCGGCGTCGTGAATGGTGACGGCAAATACCAACTTCTTCACCAGCGGAGCCAGGGAAGTCAGTTTTACTGTCACTTGTTCATCATCGCCCTCGCCAGCACCGGAGCGGTTATCGCCCATGTGCTCGACGGAACCGTCAGCCGACTTCTTGTTGTTGTAGAAAATGAAGCTGTTGTCGTCGAGCACCTTGCCGTTTTCACCCACGATGAAAACCGATGCATCGAGGTCGAACTCGGTGCCGTCCGTGACACGAGGGTCCCAGCCCAGACCTACAACTACTTCGGTCAACCCAGGCGCTTCTTTGGACAACGATACGTTGCCGCCTTTGGAAAGACTTACAGCCATGATTAATTTCCTTGTTCCAGACGTGGGGGTTAGAAGCTCATACCGTACGAGTTGGCCACCGCTTTCAGGCCGCCCGCGAAGCCCGAACCAACGGCGCGGAATTTCCACTCGCCGTTGTTACGATAAAGCTCGGCGAAGATCATCGCGGTTTCGGTAGAAGCGTCTTCAGCGAGGTCATAACGAACAATTTCAGCACCGCTGATCTCGTTGACTACGCGAATGAACGAGCCACCGACCTGGCCGAAGTTCTGCTTGCGAGCGTCTGCATCGTGAATCGTAACGGTGAACGCGACCTTGTCGATATCCGCAGGAACGCGGCTCAGATCAACTTTCAGCACTTCATCATCTCCATCGCCAGCACCGGTGCGGTTGTCGCCAGTGTGCTCGATGGAACCATCAGCGCTTTTGAGCTGATTGTAGAAAATAAAGTCGGCATCGCTACGCACTTTACCATTGGCACCCAGCAGGAACGCGCTGGCGTCCAAGTCAAACTCAGTGCCGTCAGTCGCGCGAGGATCCCAACCCAGACCGATCAGGATCTTGGTCAGTGTCGGGTCGGTCTTCGAGAGGGACAGGTTGCCGCCTTTTTGAAGGGTCAGTGCCATGAGTACAACTCCTTGTGGATAATGTGTTTGACGTTAAGGTTTTTCAGCTTCTGTTTCTTCCTTTTGCGGGAAGAGCGCGCTGGCAAAAATACCGATGGCCAGAACTACGACAACGATGATCAAGCTGGTGTTCGGATCAATGGTGTAGCCGTGCTGGAAAATATGGTTCGTTGCGTTCAAGCCAAGTTTTACGGCAATGAAGAACAGCAGTGCGATGACAGCTTTTTCCAGGTGTACCAGATAGCGTTTCAAGGCTTCGAGCACGAAGTACATGGTCCGCAGTCCGAGAATAGCGAAGAGCATTGCCGAGAACACAATCAATGGTTCGCGGCTGACAGCGATGATTGCCGGGACAGAGTCGAACGCAAACAGCACATCGGACACCTCCATCACCACCAGGCACAGAAACAGCGGCGTAGCGAACAAGCCGCCTTTGGCGGCCAGAGACATGCCTGCGTTTTCCGGTTTGGTCAGCTCGGCTTCCAGGGTCTTGCGACGCACGAAGAAGTCATGGCCATGTAGTTTCGGCCATACAGGAAACAGTTTCTTGGCGAAACGGTAAGCCATGTGCGTGGAGTAATCCTCTTCTTCTTCGTCATCTCCCCCGCTTCTGAGCATCATCACAGCGGTCCAGGCGACAATCAGGGCAAAGACCACCTCGACCCACGGCCCCAGGGCCAAGAGGCCAGTACCAATGGCAACGAAGATCAGGCGGAATACGATCGCGCCGAGAATCCCCCAGTACAGCACGCGGTGACGCAGACCATTCGGCACCTTGAACCAGGCGAAGATCGCCATGAACACGAATAGGTTGTCCACGCTCAGCACTTTTTCAAGGGCATAGCCGGTGATGAACAGCGTAGCGACTTCAGAACCGTGCTCGACGTACAGGAATCCTGCAAAGGCGAACGAGATGAGAATCCAGAATATCGACCAGGCCGAGGCACGAGCCAGGCTGATGGGCTGGTCGCCACGGTGGGTAAACATGTCGAGCACCATCGCCCCAATCGCCAATGCCACAAACACGGCAATGGTCAGCGGGGGGAAACCCAGTTGGCTAACTTCCACAGTCATGTTCCTTTAGAGTTCAAAGTCAGCTGGGGGAAGACCCAGCTCGAGACAAATCAGACGGCAAACGGCTTTTTCTTTGTCATCGAAATCACCGTCCGACGCGCCAATGGCGCAGGCGACACGAACGAGCAAACGTCCAGCTCCCTCCTTGCCTTTAATCTTGCTGATGTTTTTCAGGGCTTCGGCCTGACCGATCTGGAAGTCAAACTCGAACTTGGCACACGCGTCGTTAAAGACCTTGATGACATCGGTCAGGTTGAACACTTTCAGTTCGGGCGAGTTGCTGATGAATCCCGCCATCTTAGTTTTTTCTGCAGAGGTCACTTCACCATCGGCCGCCGCGACCATGGCGCAGCTGTTGGCGACCGCTTCCATGAACTCTCTGTTTTTGAACTTGCTCACCTCAGTGGTCAGCTTCTCGCGGGCAAGCGCTGCGTTCGTTTTCAACCATGACAACATGTCGTTCACCTCAAGGACGAGCCGGTCTGGCCCGCCGTATCAATTGCAGTTTGATAACAGGATTACTTGGAACCTGCCGCCCAGCGCATACCCCAGCCGTAAGCCTTGTCCATCGGCGAATGGCCCTTGTGAAAGTCGACACGTCGGCTCACCTTGACGCTGCCACCGACGTTTTCCAGCAGGGCAATTGCACACATACCCAGGCGACCGCCCTCTTCATTCAGGCGAACTTCAATAGGGGGCTGACCCGGGACATGGATAGTCACAACGCCATCGGTTTCCCGCCAATTCGGTGCACCTTCATAAATGAACGCGAACACCAGGACCCGTCGAATTTCACCCCAGTGCTTACCGTTGATGTGGAGCCACTCACCATCGCTGACGGCGCCGGTACGGTCATCACCTTTGAGTTGAATGTAAGGGTCGTAATCCAACTCGCCGAAGCAATTGCCCAGCGCCTGAACGACGCCCTTGGAACCGTCCTGCAATTCGTAAAGGCACCCGACATCCAGGTCGATGGAGGTATTGCGCGAGAAGAAGCCGCCACCGCCCTTGCCTTTGTTCCAGTTCAGGTTGACCTTGATTTCGCCAAAGCCTTCGGAAGTTTTTTCCAGGCTGATCGAGGAGCGAGTCTTGTCGAGGGTGATTTTGCTGAGGCTGACCGAAGGCTTCGGCGCCTCTGGCGCAGTAGGTGCAGGCGTTGCGACCGGAGCTGGCGCCGCGACTTCAACACCAAAGTGCTGAGCCAGCGGCTCCAGGCCGCCAGCGAAACCCTGGGCCACACAGCGGAATTTCCACTCACCCTGACGACGATAAAACTCGCCCAGGATCAGTGCGGTTTCTTTCATGCCGCCAGTGGGTATCTGCGCCTCAATGCCGCCGGTTACGGTCAGCGCGAGGTGAGATACGCGATCGAAGCTGGCCTTGTTCTCATAAATCGTTGCGGTCAACGCCACTTTCTCGACCACCGCCTCAAGGCGCGACAGATCAAGTGTGAACACCGCGCGACCGGCCGAGGACTCGGTCATCTGCACCGCACCGCCCAGTACATTGGTCTGCCCGTAGAAACACATATCGGCGTCGCCACGGACCTTTCCGGTAGCCCCAAGAACAAACGCAGACACGTCGATATCAGCACCCGCAATTGCCGAGTAGCTGATATCAACCCGCACCTGGCCGGTGGCGACCGGCGCGTTTGCGCCCGGCCCCAAGGTCGTCATGAGCGCACTGCCTGAATAGCCAGGTTGACCAGGTCGTCAGCGGTGCGGCCGTTAGTCACTTGGCCGATAGCCTTGAATTCCCAGCCGCCGGCTTCGCGCACCAGGCTTGCCATGACCACGCCGGTGTGACGGCCCTTCTCGGACAGATTGAAGCGCGCCAGTTCAGTCTTGTTGTTCGCGTTAACGATACGGCAGTAGGCATTGGCAATTTTTTCGAAGTTTTGCCCCGTGAAACTGTTCACGGTGAACACCAGCGATTTGACCGTGGCCGGCAGGCGCTGCAGGTCAACATTTATGGTTTCGTCGTCACCATCGCCTTCGCCGGTACGATTGTCGCCGGAGTGCTTTATGGAACCGTCGCGCGATTGCAATTGGCGGAACCACACCAGATCCACTGGCTGCAGGTCTGCATCAAAAAGGATGCAGGAGGCGTCCAGGTCGATCTCACCGCTGTTACCCATCAACCGTCCCAGGAACCCGGTTTTCTCCGGATCCCAGCCCAGTCCGAGACTGATTGCTGTAAGGCCACCACCGCCTGCTGTTTTTTCCAGAGAGATTGTTTGGTTTTTAGTCAGAGTCAGGGCCATCGGTACGCTCCTTGTTAGTCGTCATTTTCTGGTGTTTATCGTGCTGCCTTCAGCCATGTAGGCGGTCAGTGCTTTCAGGCTAAAAAGCAGGCATGTCTTGAGTCATCGGCCGGCCTCAGCGAGACGGATCGGTTGATCGGTGTGGCTGGTCTCGGTATGCCTTACGCCATGCCATTTGGCACGTTCGAGGATATTGGTTGCCCATTTAAAATGAGTCGCTGGTTCGCACATCGCATCATTGTGTTTGAAAACAGCAGGCGCGATATCATTCAGCATTAATTTGGCACAATTTAAATCTTCAAGGCTAACACCCAGACTGTCCTGAATAGTGTCGATCTGGCTTGGGTGAATAGCGGTTTTACCTACCAGACCATGAGCAATATCAAGGCCCAGTTCTTCCAGCAGCAGATGCGGTGTCGCCAGTTGCTCGAACACCGGCGCAGTCAAGGCAAACCCTTGCGAGCCCATAACCCCGGCCAACATCGGAATCACATAGCCCATGGGTGTGTCGTACAGCGTCATACCCGGGTTACGCCTCAACCCCAGGCAACCCAGCAAGTCATTGCCGCCGATGCGCAGCGCGATGATGCGTTGAAATAGCGTTTCGTTGAGCGCCGTACCCAGCTCGACCATTGCCTGTGGATTAAAGACTTCGCGGGTTTCAAGGGTCGGCATCAGCAAGATCTGCGGATTGGTTACCGCCGACTCCCACGCACGCAAGTTGGACAGGCTCAACTTGGGCACGACAAAACCATCGACATGAGCCATCAGCGGCCAATCGTTCAGCACCGCAGCCATCTGCCAATCCCGCGGGCGCACAAACAGCATCGGCCCGTCTTCCGACCGACCGCCCTGCTGGTCAATGGCACTCAACAACCGATGGAGATTACGCAAAGCGGTGTCGACATCGATTTCGGCAACCGCGTCCTCAAGACACACCACCATAGACCGCAGTTGAGGCAACTTCTTGCGAAATACCACCTCCAGAATGTCCTCCCGGGTGGCCGGCATGTAGAGCGTGGCACCGAGTGCGTAAGGCGATATTTTTTTCATCAACTCAAACTCCGGATGACGGTCACTGCACGGTAGGGGCCAAGGGCTGCACCCACCTCTTCCACCGTCACACCGGCCCGCTCAGTCAGGTGCATCAGCAACTGGACGTCCGGGTCGCTGCGATCACGCACCAGCACCTGGTCCGGCACACGGCGTAATACTGCACGGGTAGCCTCGGCGATACCGGGCTTTACGCGGTTCAAATTGGTAATGCCAAAACGCTCGGCAATCACCTCAATCACCTCCTGCGCCGCAGACTGCAACTCGGTGCGCTGCGCTAGCGTCCATGGTGAGGCTGGCGCGACTACAGGCAATGCCCGGCGCACGGCGTCGATCTGGTCAACAAAGTCGCAGGTCACATCGTGCTCGTGCAGGTGCTCGTAAACCACGCACCCATGCAGCCCACCCTCGGCGGGCCAGATGGAGCGCGAGACCAGCCCGGAAACCGTGGCGCCCAAGATGCCCGATGGAATCACCCAATCTTCGGCGGAAGCAGCCAGCCAGGCGCAGCCACACGGATCGGCCAGCACCACAAGGCGTGGCTGCTCAGGGAAACGCGCATCGCCCTTGAGGCTGCGCTGGATCTCGCCGGAGATTGCGCCCTTTCCGGTCCAGCCATCCACAAACACAATGTTTTCGGCGCCGTGCGCAGCAATCACAGCATCCAAGGCAACCATGTCGATGCCACGGTCACGTACGATACTGATGCCGTAATGATGGGCATCACGCCCGACGTCGAGGAGCGCGCGACGCAGCAGTACACCCAGCGGAAGGCCCGCCCGAACGAAAGATACGAGTGCAATCGATGGACCGTTACAGGTGTGGTCCAGGGCAAGGGCCAAGGACTGAACGTCGCGGGCCATCCTGGCCGCGTTCTGCTGCATGGCCCGCTGGTACAGCTGCTTGTGAACCTCGGTGGGTGCCGACTCCTGGCTGATCATCTCCGAGTAATGCTTTTGTTTTGTCTGAATCAGGCGCTCTTTCTCAAGAACATCCGTCACTTCGATTTCGACGGGCTGCAATAGGAAAAGCACATCATCGGTCTGGTAGCTGCCACTACCGACGGTTACCAAATGGGCGAAGGCATCACGCATGAATCATTGCCTCCACGACCTTTGCGAGTTGGCTATTGGCCGGCGTCGCCCAGAAATTGCACTCGTTCATAAAACCCAGGTCGGTCACGCTGTCGCCAAATCCCAACACCGGGCGCTCACCGTTAACGGCCTGGTCTCGACGCAGCAATTCCTGGACCGCATGGCGCTTGGCCAGACCATTGGGCAGGAACGCAAGGTTGTTGCCGTTGCCGTGAATGTGCATGTCTTCCAGAAGGCCGCGAGCCTGAACTTCTGCCAGCACCTTTTGCAGCACCGAGTCGTCGGACTCGTTGTGTTTGGTCACGACATAGTTGAGCAGGCCTTGTTCTTCGACCACCCAGCCGCGCAGGGAAAAGCCCATTTCCTGGCCGATCGCCAAGGTTGCTGCGCTGAGCGCAGGCAAACGGTTTTGATAGGCTGCGAGCAGCTCAGTCATCTGCCTATGCCAATCCTGGTCCAACGCCCCGTCGGGCTGAAGAATCACTCCACCGTGGGAGCACACCGCCCCCGCGACAAAGGGCAATTGCACGCGGCTGTAAGCCTCGACGCTGCGCGCGGTGACCGGAACTACGTCGGCCGATTCCAGCAGCCACTCGACAAAGGTTTTCTGCACCGCACTCATGTAACCGTTGGGCCGTCCATCAATATCCAGCGTCGCCGTGTGCCGGGCACAGCCTTCGGGCATCTTGCGTGCCGTCTGGAACAAGGTGTCATCAAGGTCGATGAGTATCAGGGGACGTTTACTGCTCATCGACGATGACCTCTGCGTTCAATGCATCTATTAACGATTGGGGAACCGCCTGTGCAGGTGTTTCGCTACAGATCAACACCCGGTCGAATTGGCCTGGCCGCACGTTGTAAAGAAAATTGGGGATGCCCAGGCCATAGTTGTCGGAGAACGACAACGCGTGCCCGATCTCATGCCCCAAGGCAATCGGCGAACGCGTGGTGGAGCTGAAATGAACGTCAGCCCCCGCCTGCTCAAGGCGTTCGGCCAACAGAAACGGACGCCACACGAATTCCCCGGTGCCCACGACGAGAATCCGCTCGCCCGGTTTGGCCTGAATATCCGGTGCAAGCGTGTCATCCACATGACACACGCCCAAACGTCCCCAATCATTGCGCGGATCAATTGGCCAGTCGCCCACCGCCACCGCCCCGACATCGGGCATGTGCGGCAACGGCGCGCTCACATCTTCAAGAAAGCGGTACGTGCCCTGAAGCAACGACACCTCATCGGCCGTCTCGCCGAGGGCGTTACGCACAGCCCCTTGGGACCAGTCGGTCAGCACGCACGTCACCACCCGCTCGACCTTGCTCAGCCCGGCCTCTATCAGCGCGCGGTACAGATTGATGAACGTCTTGCCGGTTGAGGCCTCATCGTCCACCAGCACCAAGGAACGCGCCTGGTGCATCATTTCCCGAATAGCAGGATCGGTTGGCTGATGAATCAGATGTGCACTGGCGTGGCTGTGTTCCTCTTCGAAACGGGCAAACATCTCAGTGCCCACCGGATGCCGGGTGCTCACTAGATAGACCGTGTCCTGGCGAGTCTTGCTATATACACGGTGCACGCCGGCGCCAAGGCCCACGGCGGTCTCGGCCATGCCGATCACCAGCACCGGCCCAGGTAAATCTGCGGGAATCCTGGCGGCAAGGCTTGCGTAACTGGCCTGCATGGTCGATGGACGCACAGGAATATGCTTGCCCAACACCCGCGACACAAACAGGAACGCGCGCTTTGGATTGCGTCGTTCAGCGAATCCAAAGAGCGATTCGGGTTCGAAGGCGCATTGGTCTATATCAACCTCCATCAACCCGCGCTTGAGCTGCGCGCTGAGTCGGCGTGTCGATGTTTTTACTACTGCGGATTCCATGTACGACATTCCTAAAAGAGGCGTGTAGTGAGTGCAATGCCCCTCACTATTTCTTAAAGCCGGGTGCCTCTACGGGTTTCTGGCTTCGATTCGCCAGAGCGAGGATTGAGCTTCACGGGCCATTTCCGAAGTCGAATACATTCGGCCCGTTGGGGATTTGGAAGGCGACACCTGGCAGGCATCCAGAAAGGCTAGGAGCAGGCCTGCCTTGACGGCAAAGTTCATGTTTTGCGCGTCCGGCAGGGTCGACGTCACCATCGCGATGACCCCGCCACTGGTATCAAACAGCGGGCTGCCACTGGACCCAGGCTGAATCGCCGCGGTGAACTGCAGCAAACTGGCATCGTTGTGCAACCCGAACAAACTCGACACGCCTCCCTGAGTCACATGCACACCGCCTCCCGCCAGGCCCGCCATTGGGAAGCCCAGGGCAATCACTGACTCGCCCAACGCACAACCCGCGCCGTCCTTGAAAAGCACGGGCGATAATGTCGGGCAGTCCTGAATCCGCAACAGCGCGATATCGTTACGTTGATCGACCAGGACCACTTCAGCGCGATAACGGCCTGCAAAAGAAGAAATGTGCAGTTCCTGCATGTCCTCAATCACATGGGCACATGTCATTACGTGGTTGGGTGAAACGGCAAAGCCGGTGCCAGTGGCAGAACCACGGTTTCTTGGAGAGTCGCCGGAATAAGGGCGGCGATTGGGGTGTGCGTCATCAATGTTAATGCCCATGCGCCGCCCCATCGCGGCGAGGCCATAGGCGGAACCTTCTGCGAGCGCGCGGAACTTCCACTGATCGTTACGCTTATAAAATTCGCCGATGACAATGGCCGACTCGCCGTTGTTACGCAAATCCAGGTGCAACTCCACCTCATTGTCGACTTGAAGACGCAACTCTTTGAGTTCACTGACAGGGCCTGCTGCCGCAAAGGTGTAAACGACCAGCAACACCGCTTCACTGCCACCAGGCAACGCAGACAAATCAAGGGAGCAACCAATCAAGGCTTGCTTGCCGCTCCACTCCATCCACTTCTGGGTGATTTGAAACAGCGCGGGATCGCCCGTTGGCAGGCGCTTCTCGGTGACTGGGAGCAACGCCACGGCAGCGTACTCACCGAAAGCGGTGGCGTTACCGGAGTCGAGTGTCCATGCAGTCTTTACACCTGAAATAGCGGTGTTTGCTCCGGGCGTAAGCGCCTTCATCCTAACCTTCCCTGATCGACGTGGCGGCAATTATGTCAATACAGACACAATAATTCACTCTTTGTCTGGCGCTGTGACATCAAGAAGACGCTATCACGGCAACCGTGATGGGCTTCACGCGTACGCCCCCGACCCATCGGCTGGGCGGTTCTGGAAGGCCCAACCGACGAGTGGCGAATATTCCGGCCAGATTTACCCCGGTCGCGCGGGTATAGCCGATACCGCCGGAATAGCGCGGATTGATCTCCAACAAATAGGGAACGCCCAAGTCGTCGTCCCGCGTCTGCACATTCACCAAACCATCGCACTTGAAATGCGCCGCAGCCTTGAGGGCCAACTCCACGGCCGCTGATTCGCGCTCGAATGTCTGGTGAACGCCCTGCTTCCTTCTACCCACAAATGCCACGGGCCTACCCGCCTCGCACACCATGTCGACCGAACACTCGCTGCCGGCCAAGTAGGGCATGACCAGCATAGGCGCATGCTCTGCGCCCGACATGTAGATCTTCAGGTAGGTGTCGAAATCGACTTCCCGCGCGTCCGGATTTTGCAAACAGCGGAACGGGTCGACATCCGACTTGAACCGCCAGAACCCCTGGCCGTAGATCCCGACCACAGGCTTGATGCAAACCTCTCCCTGAGCCGACAACACCTCGTAAGCCGCAGCCAGCTCCTGGGCATTGGTGACCGTTATCGCGGGGGTGCAAGCAAGCCCCGCCCGTTCAGCCTCGGCGATGAACAGGCTTTTATCGTCCACCTTGTCAAAGGTGTCCATGGACATACCGCCGGTGACCAGGCGCAAACCTGCAGCCTCGAATCGGCCCCGTGCCGCTTCATACTGGCTGCCAATACGCCCCGCAAGGATGACTTCTATACGCTGCTCAAGTGCCGTCTCGATCACCCAGTCAATACGCGCCTGGTTATCCTGTGGCTCTTGAAAGCCAACGTCGGCCTGCCCTGTGATCTCAGGTCGATCCTGGCGGTGGGAGGCAAAAACCCTGACACTCGCCGGTAATGCCTCACGCGCACCGATAATAATGTCGCGCTGGCTGGATTGACCTTCAAGAAACCAGATCACGTGTAAGCTCCTAAATGAACATCGGCGAAAATCGCCGCACTCGTTGGGCAAAAGCTCCCAACGCCATGTAATTTTTCCGACACAATAAAGAACATCAGGCAAAAGGCTACTTAAATCCTGTTTCGCGATATGCCTCCACCCCATGCAGCGTCGCGCGCTCATCGCTGCGGCGAAAGGGACTCGCCCCTGATGATCCTGTGAACCAAGACGATTTGCGCAAAACATTGATCCAGAGCGGTATGTGCTCGGATCAAATCGGTTAAAAGGTCCCTTCAAGCAACTAGCGGTACTCAAGCAAGTAACGGCAACTTCCCCCGCTACACGAGAAGCATTCGCTTAAATCCCGCGCAAACAATATTCATTATCATTTGGCGGATGAAAACTTCGTTACTCATTAAACAAAACAGAATTGATTAAATGCCCGCTAATCCCCGTCCCATAAGGGCTACAGCCCCAAAGAGGTGCACTATGTCCTTATTCCATCGAATAATTTCGCTATCGAAATTTTACTTGCCCGGTGTTTAGCCATAAAATCACCGCGATTGATTGCAGTGCGACATATCGTCACTGCATCGTTACTTTTTCGAGCTCAGAGACCTTTGCTCTCTGTTAAGGATTTCCAGCATGACCGAAGCGACAGGACTCATGGCCCACAACTGGGGCTTTGCCATTTTCCTCCTCGGTGTTGTCGGCCTTTGTGCCTTCATGCTCGGTGTCTCCAGCCTCCTCGGGTCAAAAGCCTGGGGCCGCAGCAAAAATGAACCGTTCGAGTCCGGCATGCTGCCTACAGGTGGCGCCCGCTTGCGGCTCTCAGCCAAATTCTATCTGGTCGCGATGCTGTTCGTGATCTTCGATATCGAAGCCCTCTTTCTCTTTGCCTGGTCTGTGTCCGTCCGCGAAAGCGGCTGGACCGGATTCGTCGAAGCCCTCGTTTTCATAGCAATTCTGTTGGCAGGCCTTGTCTACCTATTTCGAGTGGGCGCCCTTGATTGGGCTCCGGAAGCTCGTCGCAAGCGGCAAGCGAAGCTGAAACAATGAGGCTTTGGCGATGCAATACAATCTCACCAGGATCGACCCGGATGCTCCTAACGATCAGTACCCTATCGGCGAACGGGAAACCGTTTCCGATCCGTTAGAAGATCAAGTCCACAAAAACATCTACATGGGCAAGCTGGAAGACGTGCTGAGTGGCGCGGTCAACTGGGGACGTAAGAACTCCCTGTGGCCGTACAACTTCGGTCTTTCTTGCTGCTACGTGGAAATGACCACCGCCTTCACGGCGCCCCACGACATCGCGCGCTTTGGCGCCGAAGTTATCCGGGCATCACCGCGCCAGGCGGATTTCATGGTTATCGCCGGAACCTGCTTTATCAAGATGGCGCCGATCATTCAGCGTCTCTACGAGCAAATGCTCGAGCCAAAGTGGGTCATCTCCATGGGTTCGTGCGCCAACTCCGGTGGCATGTACGACATCTACTCCGTCGTTCAAGGGGTGGACAAGTTCCTGCCCGTGGACGTCTACGTGCCTGGCTGCCCGCCCCGCCCTGAAGCTTTTCTGCAAGGCTTGATGCTGTTGCAGGAATCGATTGGCAAGGAGCGTCGCCCACTTTCCTGGGTCGTCGGCGATCAAGGCGTGTACCGCGCCGAGATGCCTTCGCAAAAGGATGCGCGCCGCGAACAGCGAATCGCAGTCACCAACCTGCGCAGCCCCGACGAAGTCTGATCCAGCACCGCTTCTTAAATAGAACGAAAACCTGGCTTCATTCTTTACGTTGACCGAAAGCGATAAAAAACCATGACTACAGGCAGTGCTCGACGCATCCCGCCTTATAAGGCAGACGACCAGGATGTGGTTGTCGAACTCAATAACCGTTTTGGCCCTGACGCCTTCACCGCCCAGGCCACGCGCACCGGTATGCCGGTGCTGTGGGTGGCGCGTGCCAAGCTCGTCGAAGTCCTGAGCTTCCTGCGCAACCTGCCCAAGCCGTACGTCATGCTCTATGACCTGCATGGCGTGGACGAGCGTCTGCGCACCAAGCGCCAAGGGCTGCCGAGCGGCGCCGATTTCACCGTGTTCTATCACCTGCTGTCGATCGAGCGTAACAGCGACGTGATGATCAAGGTCGCCCTGTCCGAGAGCGACCTGAGCGTACCGACCGTCACCGGTATCTGGCCGAACGCCAGCTGGTACGAGCGTGAAGTCTGGGACATGTTCGGCATCGACTTCCCCGGCCACCCGCACCTGACGCGCATCATGATGCCGCCGACCTGGGAAGGTCACCCGCTGCGCAAGGACTACCCTGCGCGCGCCACCGAATTCGATCCCTTCAGCCTGACCCTGGCCAAGCAACAGCTTGAAGAAGAAGCAGCACGCTTCCGCCCGGAAGACTGGGGCATGAAGCGCTCCGGCACCAACGAGGACTACATGTTCCTCAACTTGGGCCCGAACCACCCTTCGGCTCACGGTGCCTTCCGTATCATCCTGCAACTGGACGGCGAAGAAATCGTCGACTGCGTGCCGGACATCGGCTACCACCACCGTGGTGCCGAGAAGATGGCCGAGCGCCAGTCGTGGCACAGCTTCATCCCGTACACCGACCGTATCGACTACCTCGGCGGCGTGATGAACAACCTGCCGTACGTGCTCTCGGTCGAGAAGCTGGCCGGCATCAAGGTGCCAGACCGCGTCGACACCATCCGCATCATGATGGCCGAGTTCTTCCGGATCACCAGCCACCTGCTGTTCCTGGGTACTTACATCCAGGACGTCGGCGCCATGACCCCGGTGTTCTTCACCTTCACCGACCGTCAGCGCGCCTACAAGGTCATCGAAGCCGTTACCGGTTTCCGCTTGCACCCAGCCTGGTACCGCATCGGCGGTGTGGCCCACGACCTGCCGAATGGCTGGGAACGCTTGGTCAAGGAGTTCATCGACTGGATGCCCAAGCGTCTGGACGAGTACCAGAAAGCCGCCCTGGACAACAGCATCCTCAAGGGCCGCACCATCGGCGTCGCGCAGTACAACACCAAAGAAGCCCTGGAATGGGGCGTCACCGGTGCCGGTCTGCGCTCAACGGGTTGCGATTTCGACCTGCGTAAAGCGCGCCCGTACTCCGGCTACGAGAACTTCGAATTCGAAGTCCCGCTGGCGGCCAACGGCGATGCCTACGACCGTTGCATCGTGCGCGTCGAAGAAATGCGCCAGAGCCTGAAGATCATCGAGCAGTGCATGCGCAACATGCCGGCAGGCCCGTACAAGGCGGATCACCCGCTGACCACGCCGCCGCCTAAAGAACGCACGCTGCAGCACATCGAAACCCTGATCACGCACTTCCTGCAAGTTTCGTGGGGCCCGGTGATGCCGGCCAACGAATCCTTCCAGATGATCGAAGCGACCAAGGGTATCAACAGTTATTACCTGACGAGCGATGGCGGCACCATGAGCTACCGCACCCGGATTCGCACCCCAAGCTTCCCGCACTTGCAGCAGATCCCTTCGGTGATCAAAGGCGAGATGGTCGCGGACTTGATTGCGTACCTGGGTAGTATCGATTTCGTTATGGCCGACGTGGACCGCTAAGCATGAACAGCACGCTTATCCAAACAGACCGTTTCACCCTGAGTGAAACCGAGCGCTCGGCCATCGAGCACGAGTTGCATCACTACGAAGACCCGCGCGCGGCGTCGATCGAAGCCCTGAAGATCGTCCAGAAGGAACGTGGCTGGGTGCCCGACGGCGCCCTCTACGCCATCGGCGAGATCCTCGGCATCCCGGCCAGCGACGTTGAAGGTGTGGCCACGTTCTACAGCCAGATCTTCCGCCAACCAGTGGGCCGCCACATCATTCGCGTGTGCGACAGCATGGTTTGCTACATCGGCGGCCACGAGTCCGTGGTCAGCGAGATCCAGAACAAGCTGGGCATTGGCCTCGGCGAAACCACCCCGGACGGCCGCTTCACGCTGCTGCCGGTGTGCTGCCTGGGCAACTGCGACAAGGCGCCGGCGTTGATGATCGACGACGACACATTCGGTGACGTGCAGCCTGCTGGCGTGACCCAATTGCTCGAGGGCTACCCATGACCCTGACTTCCTTCGGCCCGGCCAACCTGATCAAGCGTTCGGCCGAGACTCACCCGCTGACCTGGCGCCTGCGTGACGACGGCGAAGCCGTTTGGCTCGACGAGTACCAGGCCAAGAACGGTTACGCGGCTGCGCGTAAAGCCTTCGCCGACATGGCCCAGGACGATATCGTCCAGACCGTGAAAGACGCCGGCCTTAAAGGTCGCGGCGGCGCCGGCTTCCCCACCGGCGTCAAATGGGGCCTGATGCCCAAAGACGAATCCATCAACATCCGCTACCTGCTGTGCAACGCGGATGAAATGGAGCCGAACACCTGGAAAGACCGCATGCTGATGGAGCAACTGCCCCATCTGCTGATCGAAGGCATGCTGATCAGCGCCCGCGCGCTGAAAACCTACCGTGGCTACATCTTCCTGCGTGGCGAATACACCACCGCCGCCAAGCACCTCACCCGTGCCGTGGAAGAAGCCAAGGCCGCCGGCCTGTTGGGCAAGAACATCCTCGGTTCCGGTTTTGACTTCGAACTGTTCGTGCACACCGGCGCCGGGCGTTACATCTGCGGTGAAGAAACCGCACTGATCAACTCCCTCGAAGGCCGCCGCGCCAACCCGCGTTCCAAGCCGCCCTTCCCTGCCGCCGTGGGCGTGTGGGGCAAGCCGACGTGCGTGAACAACGTTGAAACCCTGTGCAACGTGCCGGCGATCATCGCCGACGGCGTGGACTGGTACAAATCGTTGGCCCGCGAAGGCAGCGAAGACATGGGCACCAAGCTCATGGGCTTCTCCGGCAAGGTCAAGAACCCAGGTCTGTGGGAACTGCCGTTCGGCGTGACCGCTCGCGAGTTGTTCGAGGACTACGCCGGCGGCATGCGCGACGGCTACACCCTCAAGGCCTGGCAGCCAGGCGGTGCCGGCACCGGTTTCCTGCTCCCTGAGCACCTCGATGCACAAATGTATGCCGGCGGCATCGGCAAAGTCGGCACCCGTATGGGGACTGGCCTGGCGATGGCAGTGGACAACACCGTGAACATGGTCTCGTTGCTGCGCAACATGGAGCAGTTCTTCTCCCGCGAATCCTGCGGTTTCTGCACCCCGTGCCGTGACGGTTTGCCCTGGAGCGTGAAGCTCTTGATGGCGATCGAGAAAGGCGAAGGCCAGCCAGGTGACATTGAGACCCTGCTGGGTCTGGTCGGTTTCCTCGGCCCAGGCAAGACTTTCTGTGCTCACGCACCGGGCGCCGTGGAACCATTGGGCAGCGCAATCAAATACTTCCGCTCGGAGTTCGAAGCCGGCATCGCGCCTACCAGCGCCGCCGTCCCGCCTCTGGCAAGGCCGATCGTAGTCGGCGCGTAACGCTTTAAAAGGCGAAGGGTCCGTGCCCTTCGCTTTCTCATGTGCTGACGCCTTTATGGCTGTGTTGATGCACATGAATAACAAGATTCCATTAGCCACGCCCGCTGACAACGGGCCAACGAAGAACTTTGAACCATGGCCACTATCCACGTAGACGGCAAAGCGCTCGAAGTCGATGGGGCAGACAACCTGTTACAGGCATGTCTCTCACTAGGCCTCGACATCCCTTATTTCTGCTGGCACCCAGCCCTCGGTAGCGTTGGCGCCTGTCGCCAGTGTGCGGTCAAGCAGTACACCGACGAAAACGACACCCGTGGTCGTATCGTCATGTCCTGCATGACCCCAGCCACCGACAACACCTGGATCTCCATCGAAGATGAAGAATCCAAGGCGTTCCGCGCCAGCGTTGTCGAATGGCTGATGACCAACCACCCCCACGACTGCCCGGTCTGTGAGGAAGGCGGTCACTGCCACCTGCAAGACATGACGGTGATGACCGGCCACAACGAGCGCCGTTATCGCTTCACCAAGCGTACCCACCAGAACCAGGACCTCGGCCCGTTCATTTCCCACGAAATGAACCGCTGCATCGCCTGCTACCGTTGCGTACGTTTCTATAAAGACTACGCTGGCGGCACCGACCTCGGCGTATTCGGCGCCCACGACAACGTGTACTTCGGTCGCGTTGAAGACGGCGTGCTCGAAAGCGAGTTCTCCGGCAACCTCACCGAGGTCTGCCCGACCGGTGTGTTCACCGACAAGACCCACTCCGAGCGCTACAACCGTAAGTGGGACATGCAGTTCTCGCCAAGCATCTGCCATGGCTGCTCCAGCGGTTGCAACATCTCCCCGGGCGAGCGCTACGGCGAACTGCGTCGCATCGAAAACCGCTTCAACGGTTCGGTCAACCAATACTTCCTGTGCGACCGTGGCCGTTTCGGCTACGGCTACGTCAACCGCGAAGACCGCCCGCGCCAGCCACTGCTGGCCGATGGCGCCAAGCTGAGCCTGGACGACGCGCTGGATAAAGCCGCCGACCTGCTGCGCGGCCGCAACATCGTCGGTATCGGTTCGCCACGCGCCAGCCTCGAAAGCAACTACGCGTTGCGCGAACTGGTCGGCGCAGAGCACTTCTACTGCGGTATCGAAGCCGCAGAGCTGGAGCACATCCGCCTGGTCCTGCAAGTGCTGAACGACAGCCCGCTGCCGGTTCCGAACATGCGTGACATCGAAGACCACGACGCGATCTTCGTGCTCGGCGAAGACCTGACCCAGACCGCCGCGCGTATCGCGCTGTCGCTGCGCCAGTCGGTCAAAGGCAAGGCCGAAGAGATGGCCGACGCCATGCGCGTACAGCCTTGGCTCGACGCCGCGGTGAAAAACATCGGCCAGCACGCGCTGAACCCGCTGTTTATCGCCAGCCTTGCAGAAACCAAACTCGACGACATCGCCGAAGAATGCGTCCACGCCGCACCTGACGACCTGGCCCGCATCGGTTTCGCCGTGGCCCACGCCCTGGACGCCAGCGCGCCTGCCGTCGAAGGCCTGGACACTGAAGCCGTTGAACTGGCCCAACGCATCGCCGACGCCCTGCTTGCCGCCAAGCGCCCGCTGATCATTGCCGGTACCTCGTTGGGCTCCAAAGCGCTGATCGAAGCCGCCGCCAACATCGCCAAAGCCTTGAAGCTGCGCGACAAGAACGGCTCCATCAGCTTGGTCGTGCCGGAAGCCAACAGCCTCGGCCTGGCCATGCTCGGTGGCGAATCGCTGGACGCAGCCCTGCAAGCCGTGATCGACGGCAACGCTGACGCCATTGTGGTACTGGAAAACGACCTGTACACCCGCACGGATTCGGCCAAGGTCGACGCCGCGCTGGATGCCGCCAAAGTGCTGATCGTTGCCGACCACCAGAAGACCGCCACCAGCGATCGCGCCGACCTGGTACTGCCAGCCGCCACCTTCGCCGAAGGCGACGGTACCCTGGTCAGCCAGGAAGGCCGCGCCCAGCGCTTCTTCCAGGTGTTCGATCCGAAGTACATGGACGCCAGCATTCTGGTTCACGAAGGCTGGCGCTGGCTGCATGCCCTGCGCGCAACCTTGCTGAACCAGCCGATCGACTGGACCCAGCTCGACCACGTAACAGCCGCCGCCGCTGCCAGCGCGCCGCAGCTGGCGCGGATTGTCGACGCTGCACCGTCTGCATCGTTCCGCATCAAGGGCATGAAACTGGCCCGTGAACCGCTGCGTTACTCCGGCCGTACCGCCATGCGTGCTGATATCAGCGTGCATGAACCGCGTACGCCGCAAGACATCGACACCGCGTTCGCCTTCTCCATGGAAGGTTACTCGGGTTCGGTCGAGCCACGTCAGCAGGTGCCATTTGCCTGGTCGCCGGGCTGGAACTCGCCGCAAGCCTGGAACAAGTTCCAGGACGAAGTCGGTGGTCACATCCGCGCTGGCGACCCGGGCACCCGCCTGATCGAAAGCACCGGTGACTCGCTGAACTGGTTTGCCGCCGTACCGCGTCCATTCAACCCGGCACAGGGCACCTGGCAGGTTGTGCCGTTCTTCCACCTGTTCGGCAGCGAAGAGACCTCTTCCAAAGCCGCACCGGTTCAACAGCGCATCCCCGCCGCTTATGTGTCCGTGGCCAAGTCCGAAGCCGACCGCCTGGGCGTCAACGACGGTGCCCTGCTCAGCTTGAACGTGGGTGGCAAGACCCTGCGTCTGCCGCTGCGCATCAGCGATGAGTTAGGTGCCGGCCTGGTTGCACTGCCAAAAGGCCTCGCGGGTATTCCACCGGCGATCTTTGGCCAAACCGTTGACGGTCTGCAGGAGGCAGCGCAATGACCTGGTTCACCCCTGAAGTGATCGACGTGATCATCTCGGTCGTCAAGGCCATCGTGATCCTGTTGGCCGTGGTCGTCGCGGGCGCTTTGCTCAGCTTCGTCGAACGTCGCCTGCTGGGCTGGTGGCAGGACCGTTACGGTCCGAACCGCGTCGGCCCATTCGGCATGTTCCAGATCGCTGCCGACATGCTCAAAATGTTCTTCAAGGAAGACTGGACCCCGCCGTTTGCCGACAAGGTGATCTTCACCCTGGCACCGGTCGTGGCCATGAGCGCTTTGCTGATTGCCTTCGCCGTTATCCCGATCACCCCGACCTGGGGCGTGGCGGACCTGAACATCGGCTTGCTGTTCTTCTTCGCCATGGCCGGTCTGTCGGTCTATGCGGTGCTGTTCGCCGGTTGGGCCAGTAACAACAAGTTCGCCCTGCTGGGCAGCTTGCGGGCGTCGGCCCAGACCGTGTCCTACGAAGTGTTCATGGGCCTGGCGCTGATGGGCATCGTGGTGCAGGTTGGCTCGTTCAACATGCGCGACATCGTCGAGTACCAGGCGCAGAACCTGTGGTTCATCATTCCGCAGTTCTTTGGCTTCTGTACGTTCTTCATCGCTGGCGTCGCCGTGACTCACCGTCACCCGTTCGACCAGCCGGAAGCGGAGCAGGAACTGGCCGACGGTTACCACATTGAATACGCCGGCATGAAATGGGGCATGTTCTTCGTCGGTGAATACATCGGCATCATCTTGATCTCGGCATTGCTGGTCACGCTGTTCTTCGGCGGCTGGCACGGCCCTTTCAACATCCTGCCGCAACTGGCGTTCTTCTGGTTCTTCTTGAAGACGGCGTTCTTCATCATGCTGTTCATCCTGCTGCGCGCGTCTATTCCGCGCCCACGCTATGACCAAGTGATGGATTTCAGCTGGAGATTCTGCCTGCCGCTGACCCTGATCAATTTGCTGGTGACGGCTGCTGTTGTGTTGTTGAACACGCCAGCCGGCGCGGTTCAGTGAGGATTTGACCCATGTTCAAATATATTGGCGACATCGTTAAGGGTACCGGTACCCAGTTGCGAAGCCTGGTGATGGTTTTCGGCCATGGCTTTCGCAAACGCGACACCCTGCAATACCCGGAAGAAGCGGTGTACCTGCCGCCGCGCTATCGCGGCCGTATCGTGCTGACCCGCGACCCCGATGGCGAAGAGCGTTGCGTAGCTTGCAACCTGTGCGCCGTGGCGTGCCCGGTGGGTTGTATCTCCCTGCAGAAAGCTGAAACCGAAGACGGTCGCTGGTACCCGGACTTCTTCCGCATCAACTTCTCGCGCTGCATTTTCTGCGGCCTCTGCGAGGAAGCTTGCCCGACCACCGCGATCCAGCTGACACCGGATTTCGAGATGGCCGAGTTCAAACGTCAGGACCTGGTGTACGAGAAAGAAGATCTGCTGATCTCTGGTCCCGGTAAAAACCCTGATTACAACTTCTATCGTGTTGCAGGTATGGCCGTTGCCGGTAAGCCGAAGGGCGCCGCACAAAACGAAGCCGAGCCGATCAACGTGAAGAGCTTGCTGCCTTAAGGAAGAAAGATGGAATTCGCTTTCTATTTCGCGTCGGGTATTGCAGTGGTGTCCACGCTTCGCGTGATCACCAACACCAACCCCGTGCACGCCCTGCTCTACCTGATCATTTCGCTGATCGCCGTGGCCATGACCTTTTTCAGCCTCGGCGCACCGTTCGCCGGTGTGTTGGAAGTGATCGCCTACGCCGGCGCCATTATGGTGCTGTTCGTGTTTGTGGTGATGATGCTCAACCTGGGGCCGGCTTCGGTCGCCCAGGAACGCGTCTGGCTCAAGCCCGGCATCTGGCTCGGCCCGGTCATCCTGGCAGCCCTGCTGCTGGGTGAACTGTTGTATGTGCTGTTCGCTCACCAGAGCGGCCAGGCCATCGGCCACACCACCGTAGACGCCAAGGCCGTGGGCATCAGCCTGTTCGGCCCGTACCTGCTGGTGGTCGAACTGGCTTCGATGCTGCTGCTGGCTGCAGCCATCACCGCCTTCCACTTGGGCCGCAACGAAGCCAAGGAGCAATGACGATGCCTGCTATCCCTTTGGAGCATGGTCTGGCGGTCGCCGGCATCCTGTTCTGCCTTGGCCTGGTCGGCCTGATGGTTCGCCGTAACATTTTGTTCGTGTTGATGAGCCTGGAAATCATGATGAACGCCGCCGCACTGGCCTTCATCGTTGCAGGTGCACGTTGGGGCCAGCCGGATGGGCAAGTCATGTTCATCCTGGTGATCAGCCTGGCAGCCGCCGAGGCCAGTATTGGCCTGGCGATCCTGCTGCAACTGTATCGTCGCTTCCACACGCTTGATATCGACGCTGCCAGTGAGATGCGCGGATGAACATGATCTTTCTGACTTTCGTATTTCCCCTGATCGGTTTCCTGCTGCTGTCGTTCTCCCGTGGACGCTGGTCGGAAAACCTGTCCGCCCTGGTGGGTGTGGGCTCCATTGGCCTGTCGGCAATTGTCGCCGCCTACGTCATCTGGCAATTCAACGTGGCGCCGCCGGAAGGCGGCCACTACACCCTGGTGCTGTGGCAGTGGATGTCGGTGGAAGGCTTCAAGCCCAACTTCGCCCTCTACGTCGACGGCCTGTCGATCACCATGCTCGGCGTGGTGGTGGGTGTGGGCTTCCTGATCCACCTGTTCGCGTCCTGGTACATGCGCGGTGAAGCCGGTTACTCGCGTTTCTTCGCCTACACCAACCTGTTTATCGCCAGCATGCTGTTCCTGGTGCTGGGCGATAACCTGTTGTTCCTGTACTTCGGCTGGGAAGGCGTGGGCCTGTGCTCCTACCTGTTGATCGGTTTCTACTACAGCAACCGCAACAACGGTAACGCGGCACTCAAGGCGTTCATCGTCACCCGCATCGGCGACGTGTTTATGGCCATCGGCCTGTTCATCCTGTTCCAACAAGTGGGCACGCTGAACATCCAGGAACTGCTGGTGCTGGCACCGCAGAAGTTCCAGGTCGGTGACTTCTGGATCACCCTGGCGACCCTGATGCTGCTGGGTGGCGCCGTGGGTAAATCCGCGCAACTGCCGCTGCAAACCTGGCTGGCGGATGCGATGGCCGGTCCTACTCCCGTTTCCGCACTGATTCACGCGGCAACCATGGTAACTGCCGGTGTCTACCTGATTGCACGTACCCATGGCCTGTTCACCCTGGCGCCGGAGATTCTGCATCTCGTCGGCCTGGTGGGTGGCGTGACCCTGGTACTGGCCGGCTTCGCCGCGCTGGTGCAGACCGACATCAAGCGTATCCTCGCCTACTCGACCATGAGCCAGATCGGCTACATGTTCCTGGCCCTGGGCGTGGGTGCCTGGGACGCGGCGATCTTCCACCTGATGACCCACGCCTTCTTCAAGGCCCTGCTGTTCCTTGCCTCCGGTGCGGTGATCGTTGCCTGCCACCACGAGCAGAACATCTTCAAGATGGGTGGCCTGTGGAAGAAACTGCCGTTGGCCTACGCCAGCTTCATCGTCGGTGGTGCCGCACTCGCTGCCCTGCCATTGGTGACCGCAGGTTTCTACTCCAAAGACGAAATCCTCTGGGAAGCCTTTGCCAGCGGCAACCAGAACCTGCTGTACGCAGGCCTGGTGGGTGCCTTCATGACCTCGCTGTACACCTTCCGCCTGATCTTCATCACCTTCCACGGTGAAGCCAAGACCGAAGCACACGCAGGCCACGGTATCTCCCACTGGTTGCCACTGTCGGTGCTGATCATCCTGTCGACCTTCATCGGCGCCATGATCACCCCACCACTGGCCGGTGTACTGCCGGAAAGCGCCGGCCATGCCGGTGGCGCCGCCAAGCACAGCCTGGAGATCGCCTCGGGCGCCATCGCCATCGCGGGTATCCTGCTGGCGGCCCTGCTGTTCCTCGGCAAGCGTCGCTTCGTTACGGCTGTTGCCAACAGCGGCATCGGGCGCTTCCTGTCGGCCTGGTGGTTCGCTGCCTGGGGCTTCGACTGGATCTACGACAAACTGTTCGTCAAGCCTTACCTAGCCATCAGCCATGTACTGCGCAAAGACCCGCTCGACCAGACCATCGGTTTGATCCCGCGCGCTGCCAAGGCCGGTCACACCGCCCTGAGCCGCAGCGAGACTGGCCAACTGCGCTGGTATGCAGCTTCCATGGCGGCCGGTGCCGTTCTGGTGATCGGCGCCATCGTGGTGGTAGCGGTCTGACTATGTCTATGCACTTTGCGAACTTGCGAAAGGAAACGAGCCCGTCATGATTCTGCCCTGGCTAATCCTGATCCCCTTTATCGGCGGCCTGCTCTGCTGGATGGGTGAACGCTTCGGCGCCACCCTGCCCCGCTGGATTGCGTTGCTGACCATGTCCCTGGAACTCGCGCTCGGCCTCTGGCTGTGGGCCCATGGTGACTATTCATTCGCTCCGGCACCGGGTGCCGATCCAACCTTCGCGCTTGAATTCAAGCACGTGTGGATCCAGCGCTTCGGCATTAACGTGCACCTGGCCCTCGACGGTCTGTCGCTGTTGATGATCCTGCTGACCGGCCTGCTGGGTATCCTCTCGGTACTCTGCTCCTGGAAAGAGATTCAGCGTCACGTGGGCTTCTTCCACCTGAACCTGATGTGGATTTTGGGCGGTGTTGTCGGCGTGTTCCTGGCGCTGGACCTGTTCATGTTCTTCTTCTTCTGGGAAATGATGCTGGTGCCGATGTACTTCCTCATCGCGCTCTGGGGTCACAGTTCTTCGGACGGCAAGAAAACCCGGATCTACGCGGCGACCAAGTTCTTCATCTTCACCCAGGCTTCCGGCCTGATCATGTTGGTGGCGATCCTGGGTCTGGTATTGGTCAACTTCAACAGCACGGGCGTGATTACCTTCAACTACGCCGACCTGTTGAAAACCAAGATGTCCCTGACCACCGAGTACATCCTGATGCTGGGCTTCTTCATCGCCTTCGCGGTGAAGCTGCCGGTGGTGCCGTTCCACTCCTGGCTGCCGGATGCTCACGCCCAGGCGCCGACTGCGGGCTCCGTGGACTTGGCGGGCATCCTGCTGAAAACCGCGGCCTACGGCCTGCTGCGTTTCGCCCTGCCGCTGTTCCCGAATGCCTCGGCCGAGTTTGCGCCGATCGCCATGACCCTGGGTCTGATCGGGATCTTCTACGGTGCGTTCCTGGCCTTCGCCCAAACCGACATCAAGCGTCTGATTGCCTTCTCGTCCGTTTCCCACATGGGTTTCGTACTGATCGGCATCTACTCCGGCAGCCAGCTGGCGTTGCAAGGCGCAGTGATCCAGATGTTGGCCCACGGTGTTTCGGCCGCCGCGCTGTTTATCCTCAGCGGCCAGTTGTACGAGCGCCTGCACACCCGTGACATGCGTGAGATGGGTGGCGTGTGGTCGCGGATTGCGTACCTGCCGGCGATCAGCCTGTTCTTTGCCGCCGCGTCCCTGGGCTTGCCGGGTACCGGTAACTTCATCGGCGAGTTCCTGATCCTGATGGGTTCGTTCGTGCACACGCCGTGGATCAGCGCCATTGCTACTTCCGGCCTGGTGTTCGGTTCGGTCTACTCGCTGATCATGATCCACCGCGCGTACTTCGGCCCGGCCAAGTCCGACACCGTTCTGCAAGGGATGGATGCTCGCGAACTGATCATGGTGCTCGGCCTTGCGGTACTGCTGATCTACATCGGCGTGTACCCGCAACCGTTCCTGGACACTTCTGCCGCGACGATGCATGGCGTGCAGCAGTGGTTCAGCACCGCCTTCACTCAACTCGCTTCGGCACGGTAAGAGCGCTATGGAATTCACGATCCAACACTTTATCGCGCTTGCGCCGCTGCTGATCACCAGCCTCACCGTTGTAGCGGTGATGCTGGCGATCGCCTGGCGCCGCAATCACTCACAAACGTTCCTGCTGTCCTGTGCCGGTTTGAACCTGGCCCTGCTGTCGATCATCCCGGCCCTCAAGGTTGCACCACTGGCGGTCACCCCGCTGATGATGGTCGATGACTTCGCGCTGCTGTATATCGCGTTGATCCTCGTCGCCACCCTGGCCTGCGTCACCCTCGCCCACGCCTACCTCGGCGAAGGCGGCACCGGTTACCCAGGCAACAAGGAAGAGCTGTACCTGCTGATCCTGCTGGCTGCGGCCGGCGGTATCGTGCTGGTCAGCGCGCAGCACCTGGCCGGCTTGTTCATCGGCCTGGAGCTGCTGTCGATCCCGACTTACGGCTTGGTGGCCTACGCCTTCTTCAACAAGCGCTCCCTGGAAGCCGGCATCAAGTACATGGTGCTGTCGGCCGCCGGTTCCGCGTTCCTGTTGTTCGGTATGGCCCTGCTTTACGCAGAAGCCGGCAGCCTGAGCTTCACCGGTATCGGTCACGCCCTGGCGACTACCAATAGCCCTGCACCGATTGCCCAACTGGGCCTGGCGATGATGCTGATCGGCCTGGCGTTCAAGCTGTCCTTGGTGCCTTTCCACCTGTGGACCCCGGACGTGTACGAAGGCGCCCCGGCGCCAGTGGCCGCGTTCCTGGCCACCGCGTCGAAGGTTGCGGTGTTTGCGGTGATGGTGCGTCTGTTCCAGATCTCCCCTGCCGCCAACACCGGCGTGCTGAGCAACGTGCTGACCATTATCGCGATTGCGTCGATCCTGTTCGGTAACCTGCTGGCCCTGACCCAGAACAACCTCAAGCGTCTGCTGGGCTATTCGTCCATCGCCCACTTCGGTTACCTGCTGATCGCCCTGGTGGCGAGCAAAGGCCTGGCCGTGGAAGCCATGGGCGTGTACTTGGTCACCTACGTGATCACCAGCCTCGGCGCGTTCGGTGTGATCACGCTGATGTCCTCGCCGTTCAAAGGCCGTGATGCCGACGCTCTGTACGAATACCGCGGCCTGTTCTGGCGCCGTCCGTACCTGACCGCCGTACTCACCGTGATGATGTTGTCCCTGGCGGGTATCCCGCTGACCGCAGGCTTTATCGGCAAGTTCTACATCGTTGCCACCGGCGTTGAAGCCCACGAATGGTGGTTGGTTGCGTCCTTGGTACTGGGCAGCGCCATCGGCGTGTTCTACTACCTGCGCGTGATGGTCACCCTGTACCTGATCGAGCCAAACCTGCGCCGTGTGGATGCCGAGCTGCACTGGGAACAGAAAGCCGGTGGCGTGATGCTGCTGGCTATCGCCCTGCTCGCGTTCTTCCTGGGTGTGTACCCACAACCGTTGCTCACCCTGGTGCAGCACGCGGTGCTGGGCGTTTGATCGCTTAGTAACATGCGGTAAACAGAACGGCGCCTTCGGGCGCCGTTTTGCGTTTCTGAGGGCAGGTAGTTTTACCCTCCCCTACTCGCGGAAATTTCCTTCTCTATCTGCCTCTGCATCTGGCATCTGCGCGCCGAAGGCCGCCGTATGGTGGTTGCGTTTTAGGAAAGTTCCCACAACCAGGTCACTTGACCCATGGCGAGTGGGCCACCAAACTATACGCAGGCTAAGTACAGAACATGGATGCTCTATTTATCGAATTGCCGGCCTTCGAGCGGCATCGCAAGGACTATCTGAGTGACGAGCTTTTCCAAGGCTTTCAACAGGAGTTGATGAAAAACCCGGAAGCGGGTGACGTGATCGAGGGAACTGGCGGGTTACGCAAGGTTCGCTTCGTGGATGAGCGACGTAACAAAGGCAAACGCGGTGGCCTGCGGGTCATTTACTACTGGTGGTCGGGCGGTACGCAATTCTGGCTGTTCACCCTGTACGGCAAGCACGAACAGGACGACCTGGCCCCCCATCACAAAAAAGCCCTAAAACACATGCTGGACAGGGAAATCAAAGCGAGAACACACCATGAAACGTGAAATCTTTTCCGAACTGGTCGAAGGCTTCGACGCACTGGCTGAAGAACGCCAAGGCAAAGTCACCCTGCGCACCCACAAGGTCCGGCTCAACAACCTGGCCCCGCTGACGGCCGAAGAAGTGGTCGCCGTGCGCCAACAGCTCAACCTCTCCCGTTCGGTGTTCGCTATGTACCTGCGCACCAACGTCCGTACCCTCGAAAACTGGGAGCAAGGCCGCGCAAAGCCAAATGCCCAGGCCGCCACCTTGATTCGGCTGGTGGCGCGGTTTCCAGAAACCGTGGCGCAACTCGCTGCATTAGGTTGAGAGACTCGTCGCAACCTCTGTGGCGAGCGGGCTTGCCCCGCGTTGGGCTGCGAAGCAGCCCCAAAACCAGGCGCAGCGCTTTATCTGAAAGAATGCAGCGATACTGCACTTCAGACATGCCACTGGCCGCAGTAGCGCGTTCGGGGGGGTTGGCGGATACAAAGGAAGCTTGATGGCGCAGTCGAATGCGGGGCGTTGGCCGCCCCGCATCCAGGCGTTCGCTTAGAACGCGATACCGACTTTGAAACCGTACTCGTCACGCTTGAGCTTGGTGTTGTCAGCGACATACGAGTCATCGTCGAGCTTGTATTCGGTACGGGTGTAATACAGGCCCGCCATCACCGGCAAGTCGCCCTTCTGGTTCATCAGCAGGCTGACTTCGGCGTAAGGGTTGGTGCGGTCCTTGAGGTCCACGGTGTCGCTGCCGACGCCGTCGACCTTGAGCCTGGAGCGGCCGTCGATGGTACGACGGGCGCCGGCTTCGACGCGCAGGGTCATGTCATCGAACTGGTGGTTGTAACCCAGTGCGGCCTTGGCGAACGGCGATTTGTTGGTGAGCTTGACGTCGTAATCGTTGGTGTCCGGCTCGTAGCGGGTCCAGCTGTAGCCACCGCCCACAATCACGTCGACGAAGTTGCGCGCGTCCAGCGCGGCACGCCAGCCGAGGTCCAGGTCAGCCTGGCCTTCCTTGAGCTTGTTGTCGCTCTTTTCGCCGTACTTGGCTTCGATACCGGCCTGGTAGATAAAGCCGGACTCGGCGGTGAGCTTGTTGCCGAAGTTGTAGAACAGACCCGCTTCGGGCATGTGGTCCTTGTCGCTTTTGCTGCCGCCTTCAAGTTTGAAGTCGTTATAGCTGCCCTGCAAACCGAGGATGGAAATCGGGCCGGTGGACGGTGCGGCGAACACCACGGCAGGCGCGGCGACCAGCGCCAGCAGCGAGGAACCCTTAAGCAGTTTTCCGAATAGCTTGGACATCGTTTTACATCTCCTTGTCTGGTGAGCAAATTATTCAGGAAACGGTTCGAACCCCGGCTTTCGCCAAAGGTTCGAATTAATTTGCGTCGACTTGGAGCAAAAACGATTCAGTGAAGGCTCTACCTCAAGTCTCTTTCGAGTTAGCCATTACTAAGCCATCAAGGGCTTCGCGAAGCAGAGGATGGGCCGGCAGACGAATGCCCAATGTCTCGTGCAGCACTGTCAACAGCTCATCGGCGCTCTCGATTGCGCGCTTTTCACTGGGCCGATCCAGGTAGTGGACGGCATAGTTGGCGTTATTCAAGGTGTAGCGTTTGCCCGGCGCGAGCAGCGCGGCTTTGAGTTGACCGACAAACGTTGAAGCCGGGTGCGTCGACACGTACCAGTTGCCGATTTCATAGTCGATATCCGCCTGCTCTTGCAGGTCGAACACATACAAGCCACGCCACTCCTCGCCGACCTGGGCCCACAAGGTGTAATCGGCGCCATTGAACGTCAGGCGATAGGGTTCATGGGCGGTGGCCTGGGTTGCGTCCGTGTCCAACTGCAACGGGCTGCTCGGCACCATGCCGCCGAAGCCGACGTCGGTGACGTAGCGCACGCCATCCAGGGTGACCAGGCTCAGGCGATGGGTGCGACCGGTGCGCGCATCCGTTGGCCCGCCCATCACCACCCAGCCGGTAAGGCCGCGCGCCTCGAAGCCCAATTCCTGCAACAGCGTCAGAAACATGTGGTTCAGCTCGAAGCAATACCCGCCACGCCCGTCGAGCAGTACCTTTTGCTCGATGCTCGGCAAGTCGATTGGCACCGGGGTGCGCAGCAGTGTCGACAGGCTCTCAAAGGCGAAGGTGCACACATGGCGCAACTGCAGTTCGCGTAAGGTTTGCAAGGTTGGCGGTGGCGGCGAGTCATAGCCCAGGCGTTGCAGGTAGAGCTGACGGTGAGTCAATCGGGGCATGGCGCGATCCTTGAGCGCGTGGCGAAGGCGTCACTATGCCGTGCCAGCCTGCGACTTGTCATTTTGACTGAACCTTTTTGAACACTTGCCTATCCATCTATAACAAGACAGGGAGGCAACATGAGTACCGCAAAAATCTACACCATCAACTATCAGCTGCACGGTCAACCGAAGTCCTTTGTGGTGCGCGCAGAAGTCATGAACAACGCCGAGGCCTGGCATTGGGCCGCGGTGGATGCCGACATCGCCCATGTCAGCCGCATTGGGCGTGTAGGTCACGAACAGGTGAAAAAAACCACCCGGCCTTGGGCGGAGAAGTTCGGTATTACCGAGGTCACTTGGGTACCGCCCAAGTAAGCACAGCCGCATAAACAAGCCCCATAAACATCAGCCCCGCGATGGCGGGTCTGATGCGGGTGCTTCACGTTGTCTTCAAGTCGCCCAACGGATCGTAGGGCGGCTTTTTTTTCGGCTGCTTTTCCTTGTCCAGCGGGGCTATCGCAGGCCCGATGGGGTCGACCTGCGGGTCGGACACGTCGGGGGAATCCGGGTCAAAGCCCAGTTCGTCCTTGCCGCTGGCATGCTCGCTTGAACGCGGGCCTTTCGGGGGATTGCTCACAGTGACCTCCTAAACTTAAAGCGGGCGGGCTTTGTCGTGCAGGTTTTCCAGGTCTTCCTCGACCCGCTCCACATCGTCGTCATGACGCTGGGCCGGGTCATTGGGACGCAACGCATCGTTGTCACGTTCCTCTTCGCCGGGCGTGCGGTCGGGGTTGGGTGTACCAGGCGGTGGCTGTTTATAATCGGGCATGATGGTCTACCTCACGGTGGCTACACAGGTTTAGAGAAACCGCCGCGAGCCATCGTTCAACTTGATTGCGCAAAGCGTGCGAAGATGCCACCCCGCCCCTTCTTGAGACCTGACCCGGATGTTCGAGCTCAAACCCTGCGACCCTGCCACCTTCCGCCAACAGACCCGACGCAGCACGCTTATCATCGCCGTGCTGTTCGTGGCCCTGGCAATGCTGCTGTCGAGCCTGGCGGTGATGCTGTTTGGCACGCCCGGCGGTGACAACTTTCGCTTCAATGTCGGCGGCGTGTTCGCCGGCGTATTGATCACCGTCGCCCTGGTGCGCGGCCCGTTCTGGACTCAGCCTTGGCTGGCGCCGGCGGTGTATGGCTGGCAGCTCAAGCGCAGCTTGATGAGCGTCACCAACGTGATGCACAAGGTCACCGAACGCGTGCAAGCCAACGACCCGACGGCGATCAAACTGCTGCGTTTTTACCACTTGGGGCTCACGCAGATGCATGAACTGGAGGCCAACTCCAGCGCCCAGGCGCAATTGGTCGGCGAGATCGACGTACACACCGCGAAGATGCAGGGCTTGAGGATCGACACCGAGCAAACCCGCCTCGACCCCGCCTGGCTGGGCAGCGTTAAAAAGGCCTGACAGCGTCAGTTAGAAAGCTTAGTTCGCCAGCAGAACACCGCGCTCACCGCGATTGCCGCGCCAGCCAGGCCAAACACCCAGGGCGCCGAGGCCACCGGCAGCAACAGGCCGGCCAGCAAAGGCCCGAGGCCGGCGCCGACGTCGCGCCACACTGCGTTGGAGGCCAGGGCTGAAACACGCATCGAACCGGGGTTGCGCTCGGCCACCAAGGTGGTCACCAGCGGCAGTTGTAGCGCGCGCAGCACCAGCACCGCCGCCGCGCCGACGATCACCCAATAACTGCCGAACGCGGTCAGGGCCAGGGCACTCAAAAACGAAAACAGCAGCAGCATCGAGGTCGCGCCAAAACGTTGCGCCGCCCGGCCGCCCAACGGGCTCAGGAGCATCTCCGAGGCATACCGCAGGGCCATCAGGCCACCGGCGATCAGCACCGCATCGCCGCCGAGAAGCTTCTGTGCCTGGATCGACAAGCCAAAGATAAACAGCCCATCGAGCGCCACACCTTCGATAAACGACCAGGTTGCCACACTGTCAGGCCACTTGAAGCGTCGCCCGGTGCTGTGCAAGTCATGGCTTGCGGTGGGTAAGCCGCGCGCCACCCACAGGCCGACCAGGCAGCAACCGGCGAGAATCACAAAGATCGGGCGCGGCCCGGCCCATAAGGTCAGCCAGCCACCCAGCGGCAACGCCAGCATCGGCCCGAGGGCGATCACCGCCCGTGAACGCCCCGCACGGCGGGCTGCGCCAGCGGGTTCGGAAGTCGCCAACACTTGGGTCGAGAGGTTCAACGCGGCAAAACACAGGCCCCAGATCAGTCGTAACCCCAGCAATGCGGCGAAACCCGACAACAGCGAGTTGCCCAAGGCACACACCGTGGCAGCACCGGCGGCGATCATGCAGGTCAGCCGGTCGCCGTTGCGCGCGTAGAAATTCAACACATGCCGGTAACCGAAAATCCGCACCAGGCGGTTGGCTGCCAGCAACACCCCGGCCTGGGCCAGCGTGATGCCAAAGGCCTGGGATTGCATGGGCAGCAGCAAGTAGAGCAGCACGTCACTGGGCAGGCATAACGCGAGGGTCAGCGCGGCGCGTCGGGAGGTGAGATCAGCAGTGCGTTGGGCCAGGCTGGGCATAAATCTGAAACATCCCGAAATATTCAGGTCGCAACGTTAGCCTTCTCACGCCGGGTTTTACAACGATCTATCCGGCTTTTTTCCATAGGGCAGTAAACGCAGGCCGCTGGCCACACTGCCCACCAGTGCAAACCCGCAACCCAGCCACAGCGCGTATTGCGGGCCGCTGCCCAGGGACAGATGAAAACAGAACGCCACCAACGACGCCCCCAGCGTCTGGCCCAGCAACCGCGAAATCGCGACGATGCCGCTGGCCCCACCGCTGCGGGCCAACGGTGCGCTGGTCATGATCGCCTTGAGGTTGGGCGATTGAAAAAAGCCAAACCCGGCGCCGCACAGGGCCATGCGCCAACCAATATCAAAGGCTGACGCGCCATTGCCCAAGTTCGCCAACGCGGCCATGCCCACGCTGAGCATCAGCAAGCCGACGCCGCACAGCACGCCCAGCGACACCCGATCCGCCAGGCGCCCCGCCACCAAGGCCATGACGGCGACCACTGCCGGCCACGGCGTCATCAGAAACCCGGTTTCTACCTGGCTATGGCCGAGCACCGCCTGCAACAGGAACGGCAGCGACACAAAGGCCAGGCCCTGGGCGCTGAACGCGCAGATCGCGGTGAGGGAAGACAGCGCAAACACCGGCCGTTTGAACAAATCCAGAGCCAGCATCGGCGCCGGATGACCGGCCTGGCGGCGCAGCAACACCGCGCCGCACATCAGCGCCACGGCGATCAGGCCCAAGGTCAGTGCGCCCTGGGCACCGTGTACCGCCGTGCCCAGGCCCAGCACCAGCAGGGCAAACAACCCGGTACATAGCAACGCGGCGAGACGGTCGAAGGCGTGGCCGGTCATGGGCAGCGTGGGTAATGAACGCAGGCCCAGCCCCAGGGCCAGCAGCCCCAGCGGCACGTTGATCAGGTACAACCAATGCCAGGTCGCCACCGACAGAATCGCCGACGCAGCGGTCGGCCCGAGGGTGAACGCCAGCCCCACCACCAACGAGTTATAACCCAGGCCACGCCCAAGCATTTTTGAAGGGTAGATATGCCGCAGCAACGCGGTGTTGACGCTCATCACCGCCGCCGCGCCCAGGCCTTGCGCCACGCGCGCGGCGGTCAGCGTCAGCAGCGACCCGGCCAGCCCGCAAAACAGCGACGAGATAATAAACAGCAGCAACCCGCCGAGGTACACCCGGCGGTGCCCCAGCACATCGCTCAACGACGCGAACGGCAGCACCGTGGCGATAATCGCCAACTGGTAGGCGTTGACCACCCAGATCACCGAGGCGGAGTCGGTGCCGATGCCTTCGGCCAGGGTCGGCAGCGCCGTATTGACGATAGCCGTGTCCAGGGTGGCCATGCCGATCCCCAAAGAAAGGGCGATCACTGCCGGCAGGCGTTTATTGGCGGGCAACCCATCGGCAGCAGAAGACATGAACAACCTGGCGCTGGTAACAAAGGCGTTTAGATTACGGGCAGCCGGGAAATTTTTCAGTGGCCGTTTGCCTGTCTGTCAAAGTTTTCATGTCCACTGTGGAGCGATAGTGAGCAGAAGGCTTTCTGTGGAGAGCGGGCTTGTTGTGACAGGCGCAGATTGCGACGGACTTGGCGCGGTTGCAGGAGCCCAAGCTGCGCATCGCCTCCCTGCCCCGCTTCCAGCACCGCCAGTGTGATCGCTCCATAGACGCTCCGCGTCCACTCTCAAGGTGGTAACGCAGAGCGTCACGGGAGGCGTTCCCACACAGGGTGGGAACGATCATTCAGGTGGTCCCTGCCTTCAGTTGTTGTCGAAACCGAGCTGACGGTACAGCGTTTTCATGTCGTAGTAATCGGTGCATTCGACAATTTTATTGTCCTGAATCCTGATCACGCAGGTACCATCCACGTTGATCTGATTGTAAGTTGCGCCATAACCGAACAGCTCGCCCTTTTGGGTTCCCGTCATATGCCACTGAATCGTCCCGCCGCGCTCGCCAAGGCTGATCAGGTCGCTGATAACCTTGAAATCGGGCAATGCCTTTCTGATCTGGTCAAAAAAATCGCCCAACTCGTTCCGTCCGCGCATGATTTGCCGCGCGGCCTTGTCCTCATAGACAGTCGTCTCTGAAAATATCGCGAGAAATCGCTCTTTTGAGGGTGTGGACCAGCTCTCGGCCCACTCGTTGATCAAATTACGCTGTTGATCTGTCATGTTGAAACTCCTAGGAAAGTTGGAAACAGTTCAGCGACAACCTGACGGTTAACGCGTCCATCCCTCGCCTGTGACAGATACAACTTCAGCTCCTGCTGAGCAGATACTCCCTCTGAACCCAAAGCGCTAACCAAGCGTAGCCTGCACGGCGCTTAAATCAATCGCGCCACGACCCACCCATCCGCTACCGCTTGGAATGAGGCATACGACACCGAGTCGCCAGGCACAGCTTTTCGGGCAATCTGCGCCGCCGTTCGCTTGATCAGCGGGTTGCCGTCGATGTCTTTGCGTTCGCGTTTGGTTTCGCTGCGGGTCATTTTCATGTCGCGGCCCAATAGCCGGCGCTGCATGGATACCAAGCTGCCTGCATCGCAGGCAAGCCCTCTCCCACAGTTTCAGATGTGCGCCTAAACGCAGATTGCACTCAGGTCCAGATGCCCATCCTTGAGCGGCGGGCACCAGTAATAACCCCCGGTCAACGGCGTGCTGATGCGATACAACCCATCCACAATCCCATCCTCCAACCCGCTCATGCGCCGCAGTTGCGCTTCAAACGCATCAAAGGAATGACCAAAGGCAAGGAACATCAACCCCGCCTGACCGTTCTCGGCCCAAGGCATCGAGCGGCGCACCACGAAGGCTTCCGGGGTGAAGCTTTCCTGGGCCGTGCGTTTGGTGTGGGCGGACTCGGGTGCGTCTTGCAACTCTTCGTTATCACCATGGCGGCGGCCGATGATGTGGTCGCGCTCTTGCGCAGGCAACGCGGCAAAACCGTCGAGGTCGTGCTGCCATTGCTGGATCGCGGCAAAACTGGCGCCACTGTCGGTCATCGCGGCTTCAACCGCTGCATCGTCGTGGGGGTTTTCGGTGCCGTCTTCGTAGTCGGTCAAATCGAAACCGGTCTTGTAACGGAAGCCTTCGGTCATCTGCACCAGGCGAAACGCCGGGGCCAAGGCTTTTTCAAAGGTGCGGCTACGCAACAGCAGCTCACCACGATCCACGCCATGCAGCCACACCCACAGCGCCTGCTGGGCGCCCGGGCCGCTGACGGCCGGGAATGCGCGCAAGCCTTCAACCTTTGCACCCAAGGCGGTTACCAGCGGCTCACCAAAACCGACCACCGCGGCCGAATCCGCCAGCTGCACCAGCGCGTCCAATGCGGCGGGCACGGCTGCCAGGCTATCCACGGCAAAAAACAGATGGCGTGCCTGCAACGGCACCGGTGCGGCAAGAATGCCCGGCTGGTACTGACTCATGTGAACTCCTTCTGAAAAGCCGCGCAGTTTACTCCGACGAGCGTGACACACACAGCGGCGCGTACAAGAAAGCGCACAAGCCTTGCCATAGAGCCGGTTGTTGGGCGACTCTCTAGTCATGTTTTGCAACTATTCCAGGGGTAGCGACATGACCACCAGTAACCTGCTCGCCCAGCTGTTTCCGACTTCCGCCAACGACATTCCCGAGCAATTTCGCCTCGCAGCGCCCATTGAACAGCGTGATTACTTGGTCGACGGCCAGTTGCAGGTGTGGAACGGGCCGTTGGCTCAGGTGCTGAGCCCGGTGCAACTGGGCGATGAGCGCGTGCATATTGGCAGCACGCCGTTGCTGGACGCCGACACCGCCCTCACCGCCCTCGACGCCGCCGTGCGCGCCTATGACCGTGGCCAGGGCGAATGGCCGACGATGCGCGTGGCTGAACGTATCCAGCATGTGGAAGCCTTCTTGCGGCGCATGCGCGAACAGCGTGATGCGGTGGTCAAGCTGCTGATGTGGGAGATCGGCAAGAACCTCAAAGACTCGCAGAAAGAGTTCGACCGCACTTGCGACTACATCACCGACACCATCAATGCGCTCAAAGAACTCGACCGCCGCAGCAGCCGCTTCGAGCTGGAACAGGACACCCTCGGGCAAATCCGCCGCGTACCGCTGGGCGTGGCGCTGTGCATGGGGCCTTATAACTACCCGCTGAACGAGACCTTCACCACGCTGATCCCGGCGCTGATCATGGGCAACACCGTGGTGTTCAAGCCGGCCAAGCTCGGCGTGTTGCTGATTCGCCCGCTGCTGGAGGCGTTCCGCGACAGCTTCCCGGCCGGGGTGATCAACGTGATCTACGGCAGTGGCCGCGAAACCGTCAGCGCGCTGATGGCCAGCGGCAAGATTGATATTTTCGCGTTTATCGGCACCAACAAGGCCGCCAGCGACCTGAAAAAACTGCACCCCAAACCGCACCGTTTGCGCGCGGCATTGGGCCTGGATGCGAAGAACCCTGGCATCGTGCTGCCCCAGGTGGACCTGGACAATGCGGTCAACGAGGCTGTCACCGGTTCCCTGTCGTTCAACGGCCAGCGCTGCACCGCACTGAAAATCCTGTTTGTACATGAAGACGTGGTCGACAGCTTTATCGAAAAATTCAACACCAAGCTTGCGACGTTAAAGCCTGGCATGCCGTGGGAAGACGGCGTGTCGCTGACGCCACTGCCGGAAGTGGGCAAGGTCGATTACCTCAACGCGCTGGTGGGCGATGCGGCGCAGCACGGCGCCCAAGTGGTGAATGCCAACGGCGGCATCAGCCGTGGTTCGTTCTTCTACCCGGCGGTGCTGTACCCGGTGAACCCGCAAATGCGCGTGTACCACGAGGAGCAGTTTGGCCCGGTGGTGCCGATCGTGCCTTACCGTAACCTGGAGACGGTGATCGACTATGTGCTGGACTCGGATTTCGGCCAGCAACTGAGCATTTTCGGCACCAACGCCGTGGAAGTCGGGCGGCTGGTGGATGTGTTTGCCAACCAGGTCGGCCGTATCAACATCAACGCCCAATGCCAGCGCGGGCCGGACACGTTCCCCTTCAACGGCCGCAAGAACTCGGCCGAGGGTACGCTGTCGGTCCATGACGCGTTGCGCGTGTTCTCGATCCGCACCCTGGTGGCGACCAAGTTCCAAGAGAGCAACAAGGCGCTGGTCAGCGATATCTTGCGCAACCGTGATTCGAGCTTTTTGACCACTGACTACATTTTCTAAGAACACCTCAATTCCTGAGTGAAAGCAGTCTTGTGTGGGAGCAGGCAAGCCAGCGCCCACACAAGCCCGGCTCCCACAATTTAGACCGCGTTCGCCCTGACTACCGAGGCCACTTAACTACCGATGAACCTGCCCTTCTTCGCCCGGCGCCTGTTGCGCCCCTTGCTCGACCCCTACCGGCGCTATCGCCATGCCAAGCTGATCCACGCCGTACGCGTGTCCATCGGTTTGTTGGCGACGATACTGCTTACCACCGGCATTAACCTGCCCCACGGTGAGTGGGCTTCGGTGACCATGCTGATCGTGATCGGCGGCTTGCAACACCACGGCAACATCGGCAAAAAAGCCGTGGAGCGCGCCTATGGCACCTTGATCGGCGCCAGCGTCGGCTTGCTGCTGGTGGTGCAACAGGCCTATTTCGGCCAGCCGTTACTGACCTACTTGCTGATGTCGGTGGTGTGCGGGTTCTTTTCCTATCACGCCATCGGCAAGGGCGGTTATATCGCGCTGCTGTCAGCGATCACGGTGTTTATTGTCGCCGGCCACGGCGATAACCCGATCTCGGATGGCTTGTGGCGCACCGTGGACATCCTGATCGGCATTGTGTTGGCGCTGGCGTTCTCCTTCGCCCTGCCGCTGTACGCGGTGTACTCGTGGCGCTACAACCTGGCCAGTGCATTGCGCGACTGTGCCGAGATTTACAGCCGGATCATCAGCGGCCAGTCGGTCACCGATGATGAGCACTTCAAGCTGCTCAACCGCCTGAATGCAGCGATGCTGCAACTGCGCTCGTTGATGCCGTCGGTGTCCAAGGAAGTGCGCATCTCCATGACCGAGTTGGACGCCATCCAGCGACACTTGCGCATGTGCATCAGCACCCTGGAGATTCTCGGCAATACTCGGCCCGATCCACGCGATGAACAGGCGATGGCGCGCATGCAGGTGATGTTGAAGGCCGAGCATCGGCAGATTCGGGTGCATCTGGTGGGGATGGCGCGGGCATTGAAGTTGGGGTTTACCGACCGGCTGGATCGACCGGCCGCGCAGGTCTCGGATGAAGCCGGGTTGGAGGCGCCGGTACAGAGTGCACTGGATGGGTATCGGTTATTGACGTTGCAGTTGGCGAGCAACGTCGACGCCATGCGTCAGCGGTTGGCAAAAACGTCGAGCCATTGGAAGATTTGAGTTAGGGAAAAAGAACAGTCTACGGTTGAGTAGAACTGTCCCGACTCAGTACTCCTTACAGTGGCTTCAAGCAGGACCTATATAGCGACTGCGCAGAGTTTCTATGCTGACCTGAAAGACGTAAAAGGATTAGACCGTATCGTCGGATCGATCTGTTCCTCAAAAAGATAATAGGTAATGTATTGGTTCATAGGCCTGGGCCTGCGCACGCATGCCAATGGTGACTGTTTGACGCAAGAAAGCGAGACAACGCTATGTTTACGATAGCGTTGTCTCGCTGAGTTCAAGCGTATTACCGCACAGGCGTTTTGAGAAATTAAACAGCGCTAAGGAACAAGGAGCTCTGTCCAGGTGTGTTCACCGAAATCAGTGTGCGAGTTCCATTAAACTGGTTATACGCCATTGATACACCTCCTCCATTGACGACTGCCGTGGTCCAAAAATAGGTTGTGGCCTGAGGGCCGACTGAAATTGGAATTTTTCCAAAAGCGTGGTACAGCAACCCCCAGTCGGTTTCGGTCAGTTCACGTGCGCTTGGAAATCCGCCGCCTATCAGCGCATTCCGATTAATAACAAAGTTGGCTTGGCCATCTTTTGCATTGCCCCATCCCACTAAATGCAGCATCCAGCAGTTCGATACGTTCACCGTATAATTTACGCTGTTTCGATTTGCATCAGTGACCGTGATAACCGCTGAGCCGCTACGCAAACCTGTGATTTTTCCAGTATTTGCATCAACTGTTACCCGATCCCCTATAGCCGAGAAGGTGTAAGGGCGGCGCCCCCCTTCTGGTAGCCTGGTAATGGTATTACCAGGGAAATCATTAATCAGATTAATGCCCGAGAGTATGCTTTGCCCAGACAACATGACGAGTGAACTGTCTATTCGCAAGGGTGACAACAACAGGTACGTCGTCTGTGGAAATGCAATAGTCTGGCCGTTAGTGTTGATCGAACACGTGATGATTATTTTGTTGCCGTGGGGCACGCTGTTTAACCAACTTCTTGATACCGCTATATTCGCCAGTCCGTTCAGTACCTCGGATTCCAAGATCCTATAGTCGCTGCGTACGGTCAACGGCACGACGCCCTCACTGTTCAGCGTTATCGTGATTGTTTGTCCAGCAACACTGAGAGGCCACTTGGTTATTGCGATGTACGCATCGCCCACGAGGTAGCTCAATTCCAGCGTCCCACCGTCAGCAATCCCATTAATAAGCGCCCTCGGATAGTCGGCGACACTGGCAGTTTGCACCGTCAGTTCCTGAGTCTCTGACGTCGGTGTTTTGCCCCCCACTGTCACCTGGTAACTTAACTTGATAGTTTGGCCCGCGCTCTGGGCGAGGATTTGCGCACTGATGGGGAAGAACACTGTTCCACCGGTTGTCCCGGTCTGGGGCGCAATGTTGACGACGTTGCCATTTGGAATGCTCCAGTTGAGGCGGATTACATCGGCAGGGGACATGCTGCGGTACGCCACCGCCACAGCGGCGCCATTGAGATAGTTCTGCAGCGTGATCGTCTGAGGCCCTGACATGTTGTCGAAGGCCGGCGCCGGATACGTCAATACCGGCGTGCCCAGCACCCGCACCGTGCTGCTGCCCGAGCGCCCAAGCAATACCCCTGTTGGGGTGAACAGCTCGAACGACATGCGAACAAACCCTTCCTCTTTGAAATACTCATTGGGCACCGGCGTTTGATTGCCGGCCCTTTGCGTGTGGGAAAACGGCGGCAAGCGCTTGCTCGTTTGTGTACCGTCAGCCTTGATCAGGGTCAGCGTCACAACGATCTGGTTGGGTTGGCTGGCGATCGCTACCGAGCGTGGCGGTGTCGCCAGCACGCTGAGAGGGAGATTACTTTGGGTGCCCAAGTCTAGCAGCGTTGACTCAAGGCCATTGACATAAAACAACGGTGGATCAAACAGCGCGGGGTCCAGGTTGCTGCTCAATAGGTAGGGCGGCGAAAACTTATCGTTCCCCTCCGGGATGTTTCCGGCCACATCTATCACGGTGCAAATGAGCGCTACGGTGCCCGATTGACTGATCCTCTGGAAAACCGCCGACGGAATAAACACTCGATACGGCCCCGCCCCGGCGGCCTCTGCGGCGCTCAAACGGCGTTTGGTGGCGATACCGTCCAAATAGACGAAAATTTCGTCGTTCTCACGGGCGTTCTGATACTTATCAACCAGGGCCCACATTCCGTTTGCTGCTGTGCTTGCATTAATATCCGCGTCTGCCGAAAAACCTTCAGCCACCACGCGCAATCCATCGTGCCCGAAGATGTCCGGCCTACGGTCTATGCCGGCAGGGCGGGTTTTCTTGACCAGATACTTCTCGGTAGTCGAACGACTTCTCTGACCGCTAGCCTTACGCACCACTTCCCAGTAAACATCGACTAAGCCCTCCTGCAGGCTGGTCGGGAGGAGGTTGTTCAGGAGGACGTTCAAGAAGTAACGCGGTGCCTTGGTGGTAATGCTGCCCTTGCTCAACTCTTTGCCATTACCGTACAGGTAGAATTCGTCACCGATGGTGTCAGCGAACCAGGCCTCGGAGGAGAACTCGGCATAAGGGTCGCTGGCGCGTAGCCCCAAGGCCCATTTAGCTTTTTCAGGGTAATCGAGCTTATCTGGTGGGTCGGTTTTATCAAGCTGGATGCCGAAGGTCGCGGTGGGTGGATCCAGGGATATGTCAACGGTTGAGCCGGTTGGAGTCGTCATCATCATTACCTTGCTGGTTCAGGGCGCGCGGGAACCGCGCGATGGGCAAGGTGAATGAAGCGCTTGGGGTATTAACCGAATCTACTGTCAGAATTGACAGTGCCGACGAGTGGTCAGTGGGCCGCGATCAAGCGATACGTCAGCGGTTGGCGAAGACGTCGAGCCATTGGAAGATAGGGTAATAAAAAAGGGCCGCCTACCGTTAAGTAGAGCTGCCCCATTGCATGGTCACATGCGTTTACTGAAGTGACCAAGTACCTCAAGTCGGAATAAAACTCACTGTATTCGATGCTTGATTGGCGATCAGCGCGAGTCTGGTATTGGGCACGAAAGCAATGCTTGCAGCGTTTTCGAAGCCCGTGAGACGTCTGATGATTTGGTCCGTATCAACATTGATAACGAACACCGAATCACGGTAAGCCGCTAAACCTCCAGGGCCCACCGACCCCACCCAGAGCTCTCGCGCATTCGGATTGAGCGCAGCGCCCCAAGCGTAACGAACACCCGGTATCTTCTTGATAACGACGTTTTTAGCGGGATCAATAACGAGGATATTATCAACGTCAGTGACATAGACGCGGCTGGCCGCGCCACTGTCCGGGCCAAACACCATCTGTACGGGTCTATTAGTGCCTGGAATTCTTCCCACAAGGCCGCTGCGGCCGCTGGCATTAACGATACCCACCTCCAAATAGGAGGAGATGAAAACCTGTGTTTGCTCACGATTGATCGCCATAGCGACCGGGTCACGCGTCACGGCGATACGGTTAATACTTGTACCCGTTGCCGTATCATGCACAGATACCAGTGCGTTTCTGGTGCACGCTACGAACAAGCGCAAGCCATCGGCACTCATCGCGAGCCCCGAAACATCGTCACCGCCTGCGATCTGAACGGTCATAATCGTCTGGTAGGTCGAGGTATCGATGACCGTGTAGCTGCGGCTACCAAAATTGCTGACATACAAACGCTTATTATCTGGACTCAACACCGAATCGAAAGCCATCGGTACTCCGAAAATGGTGCTGATGACGCTACGCGTCTTGATATCAATCACCGAAATCGAATTGCTATCCCGACAGGTTACAAAAGCCCGCAGCCCGTCGTTGGTAATACTAATTGCGTGTGGCCCTACCCCTACAGCGACAGTGGCGGCAACCCCACCGGCCTGTGCTTGAAACGTCAGTACCTGAAAATCTGAGCCGGTTCTTTTCAGCCCCGACGTCACTTCGTAATTTAACCGGATAACTTGGCCCGCGCTCTGGGCAATAATTGACGAACTGATAGCGAAGAACACAAGCCCACCGATCACCCCGGCCTGCGCAGGAATGCTGGCGAAAGTGCCATTGGCAAAGGTCCATTTAAGGTTGATGGCGTGTGCGGGGGTCATACCCTGGTACGCCACTGCCACAATGGCACCTCCCGCGTAATCATTCGGGGCGATAGTCTGAGGCCCAGGCCGGTTGTTGAAGGATGGCGCAGTGAGCCTCAAAGCCGGCGTGCCCACCATCCGCACCGTGCTGCTGCCCGAGCGTCCAAGCAATGCCCCTGTTGGGGTGAACAGCTCGAACGACATGCGAACAAACCCTTCCTCCTTGAAATACTCATTGGGCACCGGCGTTTGATTGCCGGCCCTTTGCGTGTGGGAAAACGGCGCCAAGCGCTTGATCGTTTGCGTACCGTCAGCCTTGATCAGGGTCAGCATCACAACGATCTGGTTGGGTGGGCTGGCGATCGCTACCGAGCGTGGCGGTATCGCCAGCACGCTGAGTGGGAGATTACTTTGGGTGCCCAGGTCCAACAGCGTTGACTCAAGGCCATTGACATAAAACAACGGTGGATCAAACAGCGTGGGGTCCAGGTTGCTGCTCAATAGGTAGGGCGGCGAAAACTTATCGTTCCCCTCCGGGATGTTTCCGGCCACATCTATCACGGTGCAAATGAGCGCTACGGTGCCGGATTGACTGATCCTCTGGAAAACCGCCGACGGAATAAACACTCGATACGGCCCCGCCCCGGCGGCCTCTGCGGCGCTCAAACGGCGTTTGGTGGCGATACCGTCCAGATAGACGAAAATTTCGTCGTTCTCACGGGCGTTCTGATACTTATCAACCAGGGCCCACATTCCGTTTGCTGCTGTGCTTGCATCAATATCCGCGTCTGCCGAAAAACCTTCAGCCACCACGCGCAATCCATCGTGCCCGAAGATGTCCGGCCTACGGTCTATGCCGGCAGGGCGGGTTTTCTTGACCAGATACTTCTCGGTAGTCGAACGACTTCTCTGACCGCTAGCCTTGCGCACCACTTCCCAGTAAACATCGACTAAGCCCTCCTGCAGGCTGGTCGGGAGGAGGTTGTTCAGGAGGACGTTCAAGAAGTACCGCGGTGCCTTGGTGGTAATGCTGCCCTTGCTCAACTCTTTGCCATTACCGTACAGGTAGAATTCGTCACCGATGGTGTCAGCGAACCAAGCCTCGGAGGAGAACTCGGCATAAGGGTCGCTGGCGCGCAGACCCAAGGCCCATTTAGCTTTTTCAGGGTAATCGAGCTTATCTGGCGGGTCGGTTTTATCAAGCTGGATGCCGAAGGTCGCGGTGGGTGGATCCAGGGATATGTCAACGGTTGAGCCGGTTGGAGTCGTCATCATCATTACCTTGCTGGCTTAGGGCGCGCGGGAACCGCGAGACGGGCAAGGTGAATGAGGCGCTTGGGGTATTAACCGAATCTACTGTCAAAATTGACAGTGGCGACGAGTGGTAGATATACGCAAGAATCTGACAGACAACGCAGTGATCATGAATCTGCCGTTACCCAGTCTTTTTCTTACATTTTTTTCACGATTTCTTCACATCCGGAGACGTAGGGTGAAGCCTCATCCGTTACAAATGTTGTACATCAAGCCCGCCGCCCCAGCGGGCTTTTTTTTGCCTGGATTTTGTGAGTTATCGCGCCGCTTTGGTGGCGGGCGTGGCGGCTTGTTCACGAATGGCGCGCTGGGTATCGAGCACCTTGGCCAGCGCGGTTTCAGCTTCGGGGCTTTGCTGCGGCACGCGAATCGCTGCCGAGACCAGGGTAATCAACTTGGCCATCACCTCGGCGTCCGTCGCCGGGCGGCCCAAGCTCATGGAGTTCATCAGCAGGCGCAGCTCAGTCCCCGCCATCACCCCGGAAATCGCCTTCAGGGCAAATTGCAGGCGCACGCCCAGCTCATTGCGGGGCAGGTCCGGCAGGGCCAGGGCGAAGGCTTCGAAGAAACGCTGGAAGACCGGCTGGTAATGCACCTTGAGGTATTCCTGGATAAACGGCGAGGTGTCGCTGTAAACCCGGCCCAGGAACCGAATGAATGAACGCCCTTCCCCACTGGCCGGGTCACTGCGCTCCAGGCCCATGGCCGGCGCGAACAACACACCGAGCAAGGTATCGCAGTCGAGAGGGCCGCTGGATTCGGCTTCACAGCGCGCCAGCAGTTCCAGGCGCTGCTCGTTGAGCGGCTCCAGACGCTGCATCAGCAAGGTTTTCATCAGGGAGTCCTTGTCCCCGAAGTGATAGTTCACAGCGGCCAGGTTCACCTGGGCACGCTCGGTAATCTGCCGGAGCAGAACGGCGTCATAACCGTATTTGATGAAGAGAGCCTCTGTCGCATCCAGCAGTCGAGTCTTGGTAACGTTTGGAGCGCTGAGTTTCTTCGCGACCATAGGAGTTCCACGGGGGAAATATTGTTTTAAAAAATAATTTGATTTTTTATACCGGGGCAGCCCTTCGAAAGCAAGTACTGCCACTGCAGTATGCATCTAAAAGCCCGTGTAACCGGGCCCTCTGAGACTAGCCGAGGGCAATGGGACCTGCCCGATCCGCTTGACTGAGAATTCGTTTCAAAGGGTAAAACCGCTCTACATCCGTGGCTGGCGAAGCGCATGGAACACGGTTACTATTCAAACAATATTTTAAAAACAAGAAATAAAACCAGTCCGTGACGCGTACCAGGCAACTCCCAAACTTGTTACAACCATTTACCGGGGGCAAGCGGTACCGTCAAGACTGCAGGCGTAGTCACGATGACAGACATCTCCGCGCACCCAGGCTTGATCTCCCTGCAAGGCATCGGCAAAAGCTATCAGCTCGCCGGGCAGCACCTGTCCATTCTTAATGATGTGTGCCTATCGATTGCCAGCGGTGACAGCTGCGGCATTCTCGGCGCCTCCGGCTCCGGCAAAAGTACCCTGCTCAATATCCTCGGCTTGCTGGACTTGCCCAACTGCGGCCAGTACCACTTTGCCGGCCACGATATTTTCAGCGCCAGCCCGGATGAGCTGGCGGCGATTCGCAACCAGCAAATCGGCTTCGTGTTCCAGAGTTTCAACCTGCTGCCGCGCCTCAGTGCCCTGGACAACGTCGCCCTACCCCTGAGTTACCGCGGCGTGTCGCGCCATGAATCAGTGGAGCAGGCGTTGCGCATGCTTGAGCAAGTCGGCCTGGCCGAGCGCGCCCACCACCGCCCGGCTGATCTCTCCGGCGGCCAGCGTCAACGCGTGGCGATTGCACGCGCGTTGGTCGGCAAGCCTTCGGTGATTCTCGCCGACGAACCCACCGGCAACCTCGACAGCACCACCGCCCAAGAGATCATGGACTTGCTCCTGGCCCTCAACCGCGAGCAGCAGGTAACGCTGATTATCGTCACCCATGACGCGCATATCGCCGAGCGCCTGGAACGCAAGATCCTGGTGCGCAATGGCGTGGTGCATGAGGCCGGGCGCCTATGAGCCTGCGGGTCGAACAAAGCTTGAGCCAACTGCTGCACGAGGCGTTTGTGAGCCTGCGCACCTTGGGCAAACGTTCGGTCCTGGCGCTGCTGGGCATTGTGATCGGCAGTTCATCGGTGGTGGCGCTGATCAATATCGGCCATAACGCTTCCGTGGATGCGGCGATGATTTTCAAGGACATGGGCACCGACACCTTGGTCGCCCAGTTCCCACCCAAAGGCAACAGCAGCGCACCAATGCGCGCCAGCCTCGACCTCGAGGCGGTGCGCCAGGCAATACCGGGCATTGCCCATATCGGCGCGCTCAGCGTGTTCGGCGGCCCCGTCGTGTTTCACGGCCGCACCGTCAACGCCAACTTTGTCGGCACTACGCCGGATATCAAGGATGCCATGCGCCTGGCCGTGCGCGAGGGGCGTTTTCTATCGAGTTTCGACGCCGGCGAAACCTACGGCGTGATTGGCGACCAAGTCGCCCAGGCCCTGAGTACACCGGGCGACCCGCTGAAACTGGGGGATCGCATCCGCATCAACGACTACCTGTTCCTGGTGGTGGGCATCCTGCACAACCAACCCCGGGCCATGCTGATGCCGGTGCAAGCCAACGAATCGCTGTTCATCCCCGCCGAAGGCATGCGCCGCATCTACCCGACCCCGCAAATCGGCAACGTGATCATCCGCGCCGCGCCGGGCCAGGACATGGAGCGCATCGCCCGCGACGCCGCCAGCGCCCTGAAAAGCCAGCTCACCGACCACGATGTCGACATCCAGGTGCCCCAGCAAATGATCGATGGCATGACCCGCCAAAGCCGCACATTCGCCTATTTGTTGCTGGCCCTGGGCGCCATCTCGCTGGTGGGCGGCGGTGTCGGCGTGATGAACGTGATGCTGATGAATGTCTCGGAGCGCCGCCGTGAAATCGGCATCCGCATGGCCCTGGGCGCACGCCAACGGGACATTCGCAACCTGTTCCTGCTGGAGGCGGTCACCCTGACGGCCGTCGGTGCGCTCTGCGGCGCCGTGCTGGGCATGACCGCCGCCTGGCTCTACGCCTGGCTGTCGGGCTGGGTCTTTTCCCTGGCCGCCGCCGCCCTGCCCTTGGGCGTGGGCAGCACGTTGCTGGTGGGCTTGTTCTTTGGCATCTATCCGGCGGTGTCGGCCTCGCGGCTGCAGCCGGTGGAGGCCTTGCGTGATGAATAAATGGCTATGGCTGCTCGCGCTGGTCAGCCTGCCCGGCACGGCCGCCGACGTGGTGATCAACCCTTCAGCTGCCAGCACCACTCGCAGCGGTTACGACCGAGGGGTGTCGTTGAACGCCCAGGTGACCACGATGACCCTGGGTGACGCGGTGTACCTGGGCTTGCGCAACAACCCAGCAATCCGCAGCGCCTACCTGCAACGGGTGGCGCAGAAGTTCGACCTGCGCGTGGCCGAAGACACGTTCAACCCCAAGCTCACCCTCAACAGTTATTACCGCAACAGCCGTGGCTCGGCCGACAATGCGCGCAACGCCAGCCTGGCGCCGAATGCGACCTTGCTCGGCGAGTACGGCACCCGGCTGAGCATGGCCTGGACCCAGCAACTGAACACCGCCGACCGCGCCGGCCGCTACCGTAGCGACGGCCTGGACCTGGCCCTCATCCAGCCGCTGATGCGTGGCGCAGGCTGGGACGCCACCACCGCGCCGCTGCGCCTGTCACGCCTGTCTGAGCAAGCCAACCGCCTGAACCTCAAGGCCACGGTGGCGCAGACCATCAGCCAGATCATCGCCACCTATCGCGAACTGCTGCGTGCCCAGGAGCAGTTGAGCATCGTCCAGGACGCCCTCAAGCGCTCCGGCACTTTGCTCGAGGTGAACAGAGCCTTGATCAGCGCCGGGCGCATGGCCGAGTTTGAAATCGTGCAGACCGAAGCCGACATTGCCACCCAGCAACTCGGTGTGGAAGAAGCCCAGAACCAGCTTGATACGAGCCGCCTCGCCCTGCTGCGCCTGCTGGCCTTGGACCTGTCGACGCCGATCCGCGCCAGCGAAGCCCTGGAGGCCCAGCCGATGACCATCGACAAACGCCAGGCCTTCAACCTGGCGCAAACCCAGCAACCGGAATACCTCGCCGCCCTGCTCGGCAGCCAGCAGGCCGACCTGAACCTGGTGATCGCCAAGGATTCCGGGCGCTGGCAGGTGGACCTGGTGGCCGGTGCCAACCAGATACGCGACGCCTACAACAACGACAATGGCAACACCAATAACCGTACCTGGAACAGCTACGCCGGGGTGCAGGTGCAGATCCCTATTGGCGACATCAGCACGCGCCAGGCCGAAGTGCGCGCGCGGGTCAATGTGGAGGATCAGGAGATCCGTATCACCGACGCCCGCCAGGAATTGGAACGCAACGTCAACGACGTGGTGCGCGACCTTGGCACGCGCTGGCGCCAATATGAAATCGCCCAGCGTGCGGTGGGATTGTCACGGCGCAAGATCGAGATCGAGCGGGAAAAACTCAGCGCCGGGCGCTCCACCAACTTCCAGGTGCTGAGTTTCGAGACCGACCTGCGCAACGCCGAAAACGCGCAGCTCAACGCGCTGATCGCTTATTTGAACGCCCAGACCCAGCTCGACTTGACGCTGGGCATGACGCTGGAAAGTTGGGAAATCGCCCTCAATGACTACTAATAAAAAACGCCTGCTGGGTGCTGTGTTGACCGTGCTGCTGGCGGGCGCGGGGATTGCCCTGTACACCCCCGCCGACACGCCCGTTGCGAGCGCCGCACAGTGGCTGGCGGTAAAACCCGACCCGCTGGTGCACCAGATCGGTCTGGTAGGCAAAATCGAACCCGACACCACCATCACCCTCACAGCGCCGTTCGACGGCAACGTGCTGGCCAACCTGGTGGAGCAAGGCCAGCGCGTCGAAGCCGGCCAGGTGCTGTTGCGCATGGACCCGGCCACCCTCGAAGTACAACTGCGTGACGCACTGTCCGCCCAACTCAAGGCGCGGCGCACCGTACAGGAGATGCAGGACTGGGACAGCAGCCCCGCCGTCAGCCGAGCGCGCCGCAGCCTGCGCACCGCCGAAATGACCGCCGGCAACACCCAGCGCAAACTCACCGAGAGCGAAAACCTGTTCAAGCGCGGCATCATCCCGCGTAACGAGTTGGACGACCTCAAACAGCAGACTCAGCAGCAACAGCTGGACCTCGCCTCTGCCCGCAGCGACCTTCAGCAAGCGCAGGATCAAGGCCGTGGCGAATATAAACAGATCGCCGATATGGAACTGACCAATGCCACGGTGAAATACGACGCCCTGCACGAGCTGCTCGACGGCAAGGAGGTCAAGGCGCCGTTCTCCGGCATCGTGGTGCCCGCGCCCGGCAACAACAGTTCGCCCCAGGGCGGTGGCAACAACAACGCGCCGGTACAGGCCGGCAGTAAGGTCAGCCAAGGCCAGGTACTGTTTGGCCTGGCGAATATCGAACGGCTGAAAATCGTCGCCAAGGTGTCGGAGCTGGACATCAACCAACTGCACCAGGGCCAGGCGGTGGAAGTGATGGGCGATGGCTTCGACGGCGAGCGCCTGACCGGTTCCGTCAGCGTGGTCAGTGGCCTGGCGATTGCCAGCGACAGCCAGGGCAGCGCGCAGTTTCCGGTGACGTTGTCGATTCCCAAGCTCACGCCCCAGCAGTTGCAACGGGTACGACTGGGGATGAGTGCGCGGCTGACCATCGTCACTTACAACAATGAACAGGCGATTGTGATCCCAAGCCAAGCGATCAACCGCGATGACATGACCGTGGAGTATCGCCCGGCGATGGACCTGCCGGTGGAACGGGTGAAGGTAACCACCGGGCAATCGACCGCCCAAGGCGTTGAAGTGTTTGGGCTCAAACCGGGTTTCGTAAAAGCCGGGGGCTGAACCCCTCCTCAAAATCAGTGGAGATCAACAATGTGGGAGCTGGCTGGCCTGCTCCCACATTTAGATTGAAGTGAGTTTGGCAGCCAATGCCTTAGCCTGAATCGCCACGTCGGTCACCGCCGTGCTCTCCCACCACATCCCCCGCAACGGCGGGCCCATGGCGAACAGGCGCCCGCTGACATTGCCTTCGGCATCCACCACCGCCCCCGACACATCCGCCGCAACCCCCAACGCCAGCGGCCCAGGCTGGATCAGCCCGCGCTTGAGCAATTGCTGCGGCAATGGCCTGGCCACGCGGCGCCAGTCGTATTCAATGCCGCTGGAGTTGATCAACGCCGCCCCTGACACCTGGGTCACAACCTGTTCACCCCGACGCCGTAAATGGATGGTTACGCCATCCGGCGAACCCACCAAGCCCTTGAACGACGCTGCCTGAACCCGCAACCGCCCTTCCCCCTGCAAGCGCGCCACCAGCTGCGCGCTCAATGGCGGTGAACGGTGGTGATGGCTTTCCCACCACGGCCGTACATGGCGCACGAACTGACGTTTCTCGCCTTCGCTGGCCTGGCTCCACAAACGGCCGATATGCGCACGCACGGTGTCCAGCGGCGCCTGCCAATCGATGCCCTGGGCCTGCGCAATCCGGCACTGGCGGCGTACCTCGCGCAGCAGTTGCCTCGGGCTGCGCAGACTATGGTCGGCAGCCAGAAAATCTTCCCAGCTCGGGGGCTGGCGGCGTACATGGGGCAGCAGACCATGGCGCGAGAACACCTCGATCGGCCCACGATGGCCCGCCTGCGCCAGCGACACCACGGCGTCCACCATGGTCAGCCCGGAACCGATGATCAACACCGCCGATTGCGGGTCGATCTGGGTCATCGCCTGCACATCCCACGGGTCCACCGCCGCAGCGTTCAATCCGCTGGACTCAGTCTGCGGCGTACGTGCCGCCGGGAACATGCCGGTGGCCAATACCGCATAGGCGCCGCGCAGTTGCTGGCCGTTATCGAGCGTGAGCACGGTGGACGTCTCATCCACTTGCAGGTCGACCCCTTCGCCACACACATGCTCGACAGTGGAGGCTGACAGCGCCCGGGCTTCGGCCAGCCGCTGCTGCGCGTACAGCCCAAAAATCCCGCGCGGCGGGAACAGTTCGCTGATCGGTACGTGCTGCTGATCCGATTCCGGCCAACCGCCGGCGCCGATGTAGTCAGTGAGCCACTGGGTCAGGTCATCGGCATTGTCCGGGTCGACACTCATGCGCGCGGCATTGCCGTTCAAGGTGTGGCCCAGCTCGACCGCACTGTAGGCCTCGCCACGGCCCAGCTCGGCGCGGGGCTCGATCACCAGGATGCGACGCTGCCCGGGCAGGCGCAGCAGTTGCACGGCGAGCAGCGTGCCGCTCAGGCCGCCGCCGATGATCAACACATCAGCGTCGCGGATGGATTCAGTCATGCACGTTCGCCCTTACTGTTTACCCAGATAAATATCATGCAAATCGCCGCGTGCCAGCAACTCAGCGGCGCTGCCGCTCAAGACCACGCGCCCAGTATCCAGCACGTAACCCTGGGACGCATAGCTAAGCGCGACGTTGATGTTCTGCTCGGCGATCAGGAAGCTCACCTGCTGCTCGCGGTTGAGCTGCGCGATGATCTCGAAAATCTCCTGCACGATCATCGGCGCCAACCCCATGGAGGGCTCGTCGAGCAGCACCAACGTAGGGCGGGTCATCAACGCGCGGCCGATGGCGACCATCTGCTGCTCGCCGCCGGAGGTCAGCCCGGCGCGGGTCTGGCGTTTGGTCTTGAGCCGCGGGAACCAGGAGTAGATGCGTTCCAGGTCGTGCTCCAGGTCCTTGCGGCTCAGGCGCCGCACAAAGCCGCCACTGCGCAGGTTGTCTTCCACGCTCAGTTGGCCGAATACATGCCGGCCTTCCAGCACGTGGACCATGCCCTGGCGCACGCGCTGGCTGGGGTCGATGCCGGCCAGGTCGCGGCCCGCATACTCGATCACGCCCCGGCTGACCTCGGCGCGTTCGGCTCGCACCAACCCCGAGATTGCCTTGAGCGTGGTGCTCTTGCCCGCGCCATTGGCGCCGAGCAAGGCGACGATGGCGCCCTTGGGCACGCTCAATGACACCCCGGCCACCGCCAGGATCGCGCCGTCGTAGATGACTTCAATATCATTGACCGTCAGCAGCGACGGCTGCGCAGGTTCAGCGGCGAGCTGGCTCATGGTTTATTCATCCCCGGTGCAGGTGCGTGGCGTCAGGCCTTTTTCCTTCGCAAACGCGGCGGACTTCTCATCGATCAGCGGGCGCAATAGCGCGCGGTCGGCGGCGATCCAGTCGCTGATCAGCGTCCAGTTGGCGCCGTCCCACTGCTGCACCCGCGCCGAGCCGCCGCCTTCATGGTCGCGGCACGACAGCTTGAGGTTCTGCATCAGGCCCAGGTAACCCATGCCCTTCAATCGAGCGTCGTCGATGTTCAAGTGTTCCAGGCCCCAGCGGCCTTCTTCGCCGTTGAGTGGGCGCTTGCCGAATTTGGCCTGGCCGGTGCGGATCGCTTCCACGGCCACGGCGGCATTCACCAGGCCTGAGTTGTAGTAGACGCTGCCGAAGTTTTTCAGGTCCTTGAGGTCGCTGTGGCCCTTGTCGAGGATGTATTGCTTGAGGCGTTTGTGGATCTCAAAATCGCTGCCTGCCGGGTAAGGCGTCAGCGCCAGATAACCTTTGGCGGAAGCGCCGGCGGGCAGTACGTCTTCGCTGGAGCTGGCCCAGATATCGCCGATGATATGGTCGACCGGGAAGCCAAAGCGTGCGGCGGTTTTCACCGCCACGGGCGTGGATACGCCCCAGGTGCGCAGGAACACCCAGTCCGGATTCGCCTGGCGCACCTGACGCCATTGCGCCGATTGCTCGTTGCCCGGGTCGGCCACTGGAATCTGGATATTTTCAAAGCCGTATTTCTCCGCCAGCAACTTCAGCGGGCCGAGGGTTTCGCGACCATAGGCCGAGTCGTGATAAACCGTGGCGATCTTCTTGCCCTTGAGTTTGTCGAAGCCACCTTCGCGCTGGGCGATGTAGTTCACCAAGGTCGAGGCTTCGCTGTAGAAGGTCAGCATCACCGGAAAGTTATACGGGAACACCGTGCCGTCGGTGGCCTCGGTGCGGCCGTAACCGAGGGTGATCAGCGGGATCTTGTCCACCTCGGCACGCTCACTCAGCGCGTACGCCGCCGGGGCGCCATTGGGTTGATACACCGCGACCGGCGCGCCATCCAGGCCATTCTTGAAGCGCTCGTAGCACTCGATGCCCTTCTCCGCCGTCCACTCGGTCTCGCACTCCTGCCACACCAGTTTCACCCCATTGATGCCGCCTTCGACCTCGTTGATGTAACGCAGGTAGTCGATCATCCCGGCCCACACCTGCACGCCGCTGGACGCGTACGCGCCCACACGGTAGGTGGCCAGGGGAATGAATTGCTGGTCGGGCGAGGCCATCGCCTGAGGCACAGCGCCCGCCAATGCGGCCAGCGCGAAGGCGGCGCCGACCAGGGAACGTTTCAAGGTTGCACGCATGTTGGATTCTCTTGAGGGAATGTTAGAAGCGCAGCGGCCACTGCCGCAGACGGTCACGCAGGTTGTGCAACAGGCGAATCAACCCCTCGGGTTCCTTGATCAGGAACACGATGATCAGCACGCCAAAGATGATTTTCTGCAGGTTCTGCAACTGCCCCGCATCCACCGAGCCACCGAGCAACGCCTGGCCTGCATGGCTGAGAAAAATCGGCAGCAAACTGATGAAGGCCGCGCCGACAAAGTTGCCGGCGATGCTGCCCATGCCGCCGATAATGATGATGAACAGGATCTGGAACGAGCGGTTGATATCAAAGCTGCTGGCGCTGGCCGTGCCCAGGTAGGCGAAGGCCCACAGCGCGCCGGCAATGCCTAAATAGAACGAGCTGACAGCGAACGCCAGGCGCTTGTAGCGCACCACTGGGATGCCGACCACGGCGGCGGCGGTGTCCATGTCGCGGATCGCCATCCAGTTGCGCCCGACCTGGCTGCGCACCAGATTCACGGCGGTCCAGGTCAACAACAGCACCGTGATCAGGGTCAGCAAGTAGCGCCCCAACGGCGTGTTGAGGTCATGCCCGAACAGCGCCAGTTTTGGCGCGGAAATGGTCCCCGAGGAGCCGTAGTTGTAGAACCAGGGAAATTTGACGAACAGCCACTCCAGGAAGAATTGAGCCGCCAACGTGGTGACCATCAGGTAGAAACCCTTGATTCGCGAGCTGGGCAAACCGAACAACAGCCCCACCAGTGCGCTGATAATGCCCCCACCGAGCAGCGCCACCGGCAAACCCAACTCCGGCAGACGCAACACAAAGCCGTAGGTGGCAAACGCGCCGACGGCCATGAAACCCGCCGCGCCCACCGAGGTTTGCCCGGTGTAGCCGGTCAACAGGTTAAGGCCCAACCCAGCCAGGGACAGCACTAGGAACGGGATCAGGATCGCGTTGAGCCAATAGTCATTGCCCCACAGCGGCACCACGATAAAAGCCAGCGCCAACAGGCCAAGCAGGCCCCACGGCACGCGCCGCTGGATCAACACTAACGGCGCGGTTTCTTGAGCAACGGGAATCGACATGGTTTCAGACTCGCTCGATGGCGCGCTCGCCGAACAGGCCGGCGGGACGGATATACAGGAAGGCCAGGGCCAATACGTAAGCGAACCACGGCGTGATACCGCCGCCGATCAACGGGCCGATATACACCTCGGCGAGGTTCTCCGCCGCGCCGACAATCAGCCCGCCGACAATCGCCCCACCAATCGAGGTAAAGCCGCCGATGATCAATACCGGCAAGGCCTTGAGCACCACCAGCGACAGCGAAAACTGCACACCCTGGCGCGCGCCCCACAACAGCCCCGCCACCAGCCCGACCACACCGGCCACGGCCCAGACGATCTGCCAGATGCGGTTGAGGTTGATGCCGATGGACAGCGCCGCCGTGGTGTCATCCGCCACCGCGCGCAACGACACGCCGATGCGGGTCTTGTTGAACAGCAGCGCCAACACCGTGACCAGCACCACCGCAGCCGCTGCGGCGATCAGGTCGAACTGGCTGAGCATCAGCGGCCCGACAAACAGCGGCACGTCGTCGATGCCCAAATCCAGCGCGCGCACCTGCGAGCCCATCAAGCCTTGGGCCAGGCCTTCGATAATGAACGACAGGCCCAAGGTAGCCATGAACAGCGTGATCTGCGAACGGTTGACCAGCGGGCGCAACACCAGCCGTTCGATGAGCAAGGCGCCGACGATCATCACGATCACCGTCAGCAGCAGCGCCAGGGCGAACGGCACGCCTTGGTCATGCAGGCTGACAAAGGTCAGCGCGGCGAACAGCAGCATCGAGCCCTGGGCGAAGTTGAACACGCCGCTGGCCTTGTAGATCAGCACGAAGCCGATGGCGACCAGCGAGTACAGGGTGCCGGCGAGCAGGCCGCCGAGCAGGGTTTCAAAGAAGAAGGTCATCAGTGCACCACGCCCAGGTAGGCTGCGATCACCTCGGGGTTGGCCTGTACCTCGGCCGGCGTGCCATCGCCGACCTTGCGCCCGTAATCGAGCACCACCACGTGGTCGGACAGGCTCATGACCACACCCATGTCGTGTTCGATCAACACCACGGTGGTGCCGAGGTCGCGGTTCACGTCGGCGACGAAGCGCGCCATTTCCTGTTTTTCCTCGGCATTCATCCCGGCCATGGGCTCGTCGAGCAGCAACAGGCTGGGGCCTGCGATCAACGCCCGGCCCAGCTCCACACGCTTTTGCAGGCCGTAGGACAGGTTGCCCACCAGCACGTCGCGATGGGCTTGCAGCTCGAGGAATTCGAGGATGCCTTGGGCGCGCAGGCGGAAAGCTCCAGCCTCACGCCGGGCGCGGGGCAAGCCTAGGGCCTGTTCGATAAAGGTGCTGCGCATATGCCGCGACAGGCCGGTGAGGATGTTGTCGAGCACGCTCATCTTCTTGAACAGCGCGTTGTTCTGGAACGTGCGGCCGATGCCTCGGCGCGCGGCGCCCAACGGGTCGATGCGGTGGAAGTGGTGTTGCTCAAACACGATCTCGCCGGCATCAAAGCGATACACGCCGTTGAGCACATTGAGTAACGAGCTCTTGCCCGCACCATTTGGCCCGATCAACGCGCAGATTTCGCCGCGCTGCACGTCAAACGACAACGCATTGATGGCCTTGACGCCTTTGAACGACAGCGAAATATCTCGCACCTGGAGAATGGCCTGGCTCATGCGATGTCCCGTTTTAATTCAGCCAGCCACACCGACTCGGCCGTGGATTTAAGCGGTTGCCAGATATACGACAGACGCTGGAAGCCGAGCAGCCTGCGCACGCGGCTTTTCAGCAACTGGCGCAGGCCGCTTTGCGGGTGGGCGATGGCCCAGTCGCACAGGCGTCGGCGCCACGTGCCGTGGGGTGCGAGGCGGCTTTCGATGTCGTCGGCCAGGTGCTGCAAACGCTCGGGCGACAGCAGCAAGCCCGTCGGCGCAACTTCACTGCGATCACGCCGGGCCGAGCCAGAGCTTTCGGGAAAGGCCAGGCCGTGGCCGCTGTTCAGCCACTGTTCCAGCACCACCGCCAACCCGCCTTGCCAATGGGTGCCCTCCTCGCTCCACAACGCGGTTTCAGCGCTGGGTTGCCACCAGCGATGCAGGTGCTGCGCCGGGTCTACGGGGCCGAGCAGTTGGGCGAAATCCACCGGGTTGGCGGACTGCCAGTGCCGCACTTGCTGGCGGCCCTGCGCATAAGAATGGGTGGGGCGAATGCGCCACAGCTGTTGGTACAGCACCTCGGGCTCAAGGTTATCGGCCAGGGTCAGTACCTGCCCGCCGATGGACTGAGCGGCCAAGGCCAACAGCAACAGGTTCGGCTCGAAAGCGCCGCTGAGGGCCAACCGCGATTGCTCGTTGAAGCCCTGCTGACGCAAGCCATCTGCCAGGCGCTCGACATCGCGCAAAGTGTCTATCCAGCGCCAGGCATACCACTGGCCCTGGCGCTTATGGCGCAAGGCAGTGTGCAGCGGGGTGATCTGCGCCCAGTGGTGCAGTTGTTCCAGGGCCTTGGGCAGATTGCCAAGCAGCTCGGCGGGCCATTCCAGGGCCAGCGGACGTTTGAGTTCGTGCACGCTCATAGGGGTAATGCTCCTATTGGGTGGTTAAGCGTGCGGTGGTCCGCTGGCTGAGTTATTTGGATCAATACCGATCAACTGCGGGAGCTGGCTTGCCTGCTCCCACATTGAGCGAGGTGTTTCAGTTAGAGGGTGGTGGCCTTGAGGTCGCGATAACCGACGCCCGGGTGGTTCGCCCCCAGCCGCGCGCCGTCGCCGAACAGCTTTTCGCGCAAGGTGCCCGGGGCGTATTCGGTCTTGTACACACCGCGCTTTTGCAGCTCCGGCACCAGCAGGTCGACGGCGTCGATGAAGGTTTCGTGGGTCAGTGCATAGGCCAGGTTGAAGCCGTCCACGTCGGTCTCTTCGACCCATTCCTGCAGCAGGTCCGCTACCGTCTCAGGGCCGCCGACGAACAGTGGGCCAAAGCCGCCGATGCCGACCCAGTCGGCCAGCTCGTTCGGCGTCCAGACCTTGTTTGGGTCGGCCGTAGAGAAGGCTTCCACTGCCGATTGAATGGCGTTGGTGTGCACGTGCTTGAGCGGCTCATCCGGTTTGAACTGGCTGAAGTCGATCCCGGTCCAGCCGGAGATCAACGCCATCGCGCCTTCATAGCTGACGTAGGATTTGTATTCCTCAAACTTGGCCTTGGCCTTCGCGTCGGTCTCGCCGACGATCACGGTCTGCAAGTTGAAGATGAGGATTTTCTTCGGGTCACGCCCAGCGTCGGCCGCGCGGCGGCGGATATCGGCCACGGTCTTTTTCAGCAGCACCTTGGACGGCGCGGCGACGAACACGCACTCGGCTTGCTCGGCGGCAAACTGCTTGCCACGGCTGGACGCTCCCGCCTGGTAGAGCACCGGCGTGCGCTGTGGCGAGGGTTCGCACAAATGAATGCCGGGCACCTGGAAGTGTTTGCCGACATGGCGGATCTCGTGGATTTTGCTCGGATCGCTGAAAAATCGGCGTTCGCGATCACGCACTACCGCGCCCTCTTCCCAGCTGCCTTCCCAGAGCTTGTAGCAAACCTCCAAGTATTCCTCAGCGTAGTCGTAGCGCGCGTCGTGTTCGGTTTGGGCTTTCTGGCCGAGGTTCTTCGCGCCGCTTTCCAGATACGAGGTGACGATGTTCCAGCCGACGCGGCCCTTGGTCAGGTGGTCGAGGGTTGAAAGCCTGCGGGCGAACGGATACGGATGCTCGAACGACAACGAGGCGGTCAGGCCGAACCCCAGGTGTTCGGTGACCAACGCCATCGGCGCGATCAATGACAACGGATCGTTGACCGGCACCTGCGCGGCCTGGCGAATCGCCGCGTCACCGTTGCCGTTGTACACGTCATAGATGCCCAGCACGTCGGCGATAAACAGGCCGTCGAACTTGCCGCGCTCGAGGATTTTCGCCAGGTCGGTCCAGTATTCGAGGTCTTTGTACTGCCACGAACGGTCACGCGGGTGCGCCCACAGGCCCGGAGACTGGTGGCCGACGCAGTTCATGTCGAAGGCATTCAAGCGGATTTCACGGGACATCAAAGCACTCCGTTGAGGTGGTAGTTGCCGACAATCTGGTATTTCCAGCGCAACGGATCATCAAGGCTGGGCGGCAGCGCGGTGCGTTGGCCGGTGAGTTCGAATTCGGTGTTGCTGGCGAAGATCAGCGCTTCGGCGGCAGCGATTTGCGCTTCGGTAGAGGCGACGGGGCTTGGGTGAGTGTCGGCGCGCTCCAGCAAGGCGGCGGCCACATCGACACGGATCTGCCAATCGCCGAAACGGCTGATCACGTAGGGGTCGTCGCTTTTCTCAACCGTGCGGCGAGTGTCTTCCAGCAGTTGGCGAGCTTGATTCAGTGCAGTCATGGGGCAGGCTCCTCAGTTCCAGGCGTGGCGCGCGGGCTTCACGCCGTTGAGCACGAAGTTGCCGATCAGGTGGTATTTCCAGCGGGCCGGGTCGTGCAGGGTGTGGGTGCGCGCGTTGCGCCAGAAGCGGTCGAGGTTGTGCTTGCCGGTCACCGAGCGCGTGCCGGCCAGTTCGAAGAGCTTGCTGCTGGCGAGCAAGGCAGTTTCGGCCGACAAGACTTTGGCCTGGGCAACGACCAGCGAAGCGTGAGCCACCGTGTCTTCATTCGGTTCGGCCAAGGCGAGGTCGACCGCCTTGCCGGCCTTGGCGAGGATGTCTTCGGTGCCGTGCACACGCCATTGCAGATCGCCGATAGCGGCGATGGTGAACGGGTCTTGCCAGCCGTGTTCCTGCTGGCTGTCGATCCATGGGCGGGCCTGACGCGCGTAGATTTTTGCCTGCTCCAGCGCGCCAAGGGCGATGCCGGTGTCGACCGCCGCCTGGATAATCTGCGAAATCGGGCCATTGGCGGTGGGTTGGTCAAAGGCCAGGTGGGCCGGAATCACCGCCGTGCGGGGCACGGTCACGCCGTCGAGGGTCACGCCACCGCTGGCGGTGGTGCGCTGGCCGAAGCCATCCCAGCTATCAATCACAGTGAGGCCCGGCGCATCACGCTCGACGAAAGCAATAAAAGCCTGATCGTTTTCGTTATTGCCGACGGTGGGCACGATATGCGCGAACAACGCGCCGGTGCAGTAGAACTTCTCGCCGTTGATTTGTGCGGTGTCGCCGTCAAAACGAATCTGGGTATCGAAAGTGCCGGCGTTTTTGCTCTTGGCTTCGGAGAAGGCATTGCCGAAGCGGTAACCCGCCAAGACCTTGCCGAAGTAGTGCAGCTTTTGTTCCTCGCTGGCGGTTTGCAGCAGGATGTCGACGACGCCAAGGTGGTTTTGCGGTATTTGCCCCAGTGAGGGATCGGCGGCGGAGATCAATTTGATCACCTCTGCCACCGTCACATAGGACACCTCGGCGCCGCCGTAGGCCTTGGGAATGGTGATGCCCCACAGGCCGCTGGCAGAGAACGCCTCGAGTTCGTCCACGGGCAGGCGCCGCTCGCGGTCGCGCACGCTGGCGTCGATGGCGAAGCGGGCGGCCAAGCGCGTGGCAACCTCAATGGCTTCGGCATCCGAGCGGATGATATGGGCAGGGTGTTGAGGGTGGGCTGACATGGGCCGACTCCAGGCTCCGAGGGGGTACTGGAGTGTTTGCAGGAGTCGTGCCTGAATTTAATCGCCAATAAAATCAGCAGGTTGCTGAATAAATAAGGCTATTTGGCGCGCTTCAAAGCAGCAAAGTGTCCATCCACTGTTGCCGGGTAAACAGTTAGATCACCACATTGCGCACAAAGCGCACCGCCACCTCACCCTCATTGCGATAGGCATGGGCCTGGCGACTGGCGAACATATAAAACTCACCGGCGGCGACGTGTTTTTCTTCGTCATCAAGGATCAGGGTCAGGCGGCCTTCGAACACAAACAGCTGCACGCTCCAGCCGTCCGGGTCGGGTTCCGGGCTGTAGCGGTCACCCGGCTCCAGGCGCATCTCCCACAATTCCACTTCGCGTCGAGCGGTGGCCTTGGCCAGCAACACGGCTTTACTGCCGGGGATGTCACCGGCCCAAGCCAGTTCGTTGATGCGGCTATGGTCGAGCGCATCGGGGGCCTGGATCAGGTCGCTGAAGGCCACGTCCAATGCCTCGGCCACGCGGTCCAGGGTCGACAGGCTGACGTTCTTCTCCCCGGCTTCGATGGCCACCAGCATGCGCCGACTGACCCCGGACTTTTCCGATAGCGCGGTCTGGCTCATGTCGGCAGCATGCCGCAGACGACGGACGTTCTGGCTGACGTGTTGCAGGACCGATGCCCGTTGTGGATTTTCTTTGTGCACTATATTGCTCATGAGGTAGGTGTGCGCAGTATACTGCCCAGCGTGCGGCGCATTGTGCGGTCCGTGCCTTTCCCTTGCAAGACCGAGCCGCCATGACAGCCCCGAACACGCCCTCACGTTTCAACCGTTTCAGCAAAGCCGAATGCATCCTGGTGGTGATCACCATGATTTGGGGCGGCACCTTTTTGCTGGTGCAACATGCGATGACCGTCAGTGGGCCGATGTTTTTCGTGGGCCTGCGGTTTGCGGCGGCGGCGATTGTGGTTGGGTTCTTTTCCTTGCGTACCCTGCGCGACCTGACCCTGTTTGAATTGAAGGCGGGCGCTTTCATCGGCACCTCGATCATGTTCGGCTACGGCATGCAGACCATCGGCCTGCAGACGATTCCGAGCAGCCAATCGGCGTTTATCACGGCGCTGTATGTGCCCTGTGTACCGCTGTTGCAGTGGCTGGTGCTGGGCCGTCGCCCAGGGCTGATGCCGGCCATCGGCATCATGCTGGCGTTTACCGGGTTGATGCTGCTCACTGGCCCGGCCGGCGCATCGCTGAACTTCAGCCCCGGCGAAATCGCCACGCTGATCTGTGCGGTGGCGGTGGCTGCCGAGATCATCTTGATCAGCGCGTTTGCCGGGCAGGTGGATGTGCGCCGGGTGACCGTGGTGCAACTGGCCACGGCGTCGTTGCTGTCGTTCCTGATGGTGGTGCCGATGGGTGAAGCCTTGCCGGGTTTCTCCTGGCTTCTGCTGTTCAGCGCAGTGGGCCTGGGCTTGACCAGTGCGGTGATCCAGGTCGCGATGAACTGGGCGCAGCAGAGTGTTTCACCGACACGTGCCACCTTGATCTATGCCGGTGAGCCGGTGTGGGCCGGTGTAGTTGGGCGGATTGCCGGGGAGCGCTTCCCGCCGATTGCGATGGTCGGGGCCGCGCTGATTGTGGCGGCGGTGATTGTGAGTGAATTGAAAACGAAGGGGCAGAAGGCGCTCGAACTGCAAGCTGAGAGGGAACAGGAACAGCAAGGGTAAGGTCAGACTGCTGGCGATGGCTGTCAGATCGCCATCGCGGGCAAGCCCGACTCCCACAGTGTGGGGTGTCGCTGGCTGGAATGGGTTCACCTGAAACAATGCTAAATCGGGGTTTTCAGCCTACTTTGTAGGATCCTGCCACATCTTGCCGTTTGGTGATCGAGAAAGCGGCACGTATGATGCATCCCAAACTCCCGCAGATTAGAAGCCTATGTCCCTGATAGTTCTACTGCTTCTGCCTTTTATTGGCAGCTGTCTGGCGGCCTTGCTGCCGCACAATGCACGTAACACCGAATCCCTGTTGGCCGGCCTTGTAGCTCTGGTCGGCACCATTCAAGTCGCCCTGCTCTACCCCCAGATCGCCCACGGTGGCGTGATCCGCGAAGAATTCATGTGGTTGCCCAGCCTTGGGCTGAACTTCGTGTTGCGCATGGATGGTTTTGCCTGGCTGTTCTCGATGCTGGTGCTGGGCATCGGCACGCTGGTGGCGCTGTACGCGCGTTACTACATGTCGCCGGACGACCCGGTGCCGCGTTTCTTCGCGTTTTTCCTGGCCTTCATGGGCGCCATGCTCGGGCTGGTGATTTCCGGCAACCTGATCCAGATCGTGTTCTTCTGGGAACTGACCAGCCTGTTCTCGTTCCTGTTGATCGGCTATTGGCACCATCGCGCCGATGCCAGGCGCGGTGCCTATATGGCGCTGATGGTCACCGGTGCGGGCGGCCTGTGCCTGCTGGCGGGCGTGATGCTGCTGGGGCATATCGTCGGCAGCTACGACCTGGACCAGGTGCTGGCGGCGGGCGACCAGATTCGCGCGCACTCGCTGTACCCGGTCATGCTGGCCCTGGTGCTGATCGGCGCTTTGAGCAAAAGTGCACAGTTCCCGTTCCACTTCTGGCTGCCCCACGCGATGGCGGCGCCGACCCCGGTTTCAGCCTACCTGCACTCGGCGACGATGGTGAAGGCCGGCGTGTTCCTGCTGGCCCGCCTGTGGCCATCGCTGTCCGGCAGCGAAGAATGGTTCTGGATCGTCGGCGGTGCCGGCGCGATCACCCTCCTCCTCGGCGCTTACTGCGCTATGTTCCAAAATGATCTCAAGGGCCTGCTGGCCTACTCCACTATCAGCCACCTCGGGCTGATCACCTTGCTGCTGGGCCTCAACAGCCCACTGGCCGCCGTCGCTGCGGTATTCCATATTCTCAACCACGCCACGTTCAAGGCCTCGCTGTTCATGGCCGCGGGCATCATCGACCACGAAAGCGGCACCCGTGATATCCGCAAGCTCAGTGGCTTGGTGCGGCTGATCCCGTTTACCGCGACACTGGCGATGGTGGCCAGTGCGTCGATGGCTGGCGTGCCGTTGCTTAACGGCTTCCTGTCCAAAGAGATGTTCTTCGCCGAAACCGTATTTATCTCGTCGACCGCCTGGGTGGAAATCGCCCTGCCGGCCATTGCGACGATCGCCGGTACTTTCAGCGTGGCCTACGCCTTGCGCTTCACGGTCGATGTATTCTTCGGCCCGCCCGCGACCGACCTGCCCCACACACCCCACGAACCGCCGCGCTGGATGCGTGCACCGGTTGAGTTGCTGGTATTCACCTGCCTGCTGGTTGGCATCTTCCCGGCCCAGGTGGTCGGTTCGATCCTCGCCGCCGCCGCGCTGCCGGTGGTGGGCGGCGTACTGCCCGAGTACAGCCTGGCGATTTGGCACGGCTGGAACGCACCGATGATCATGAGCCTGGTGGCCATGTCCGGTGGCGTGGTGCTCTACCTGCTGCTGCGCAAGCAACTCAAGCGTGGCCGCTTCAAATATCCGCCGATCATCAGTTACTTCGACGGCAAGCGCATGTTCGAGCGCTGCCTGGTGGTGATGATGCGTGGCGCGCGCAAGATCGAGAAACGCATCAACACCAAGCGCCTGCAGACCCAGCTGTTCCTGCTGGTGCTGGCGGCGGTGGTCACCGGCTTGATCCCGATGCTCAACAGCGGCATCAGTTGGGGCGACCGGCCGAAGATCCCGGGTTCCATCGTGTTCGTCACCCTGTGGCTGCTGGCAATTGCCTGCGCTCTCGGCGCCGCGTGGCAAGCCAAGTATCACCGGCTGGCGGCCCTGACCATGGTCAGCGTGTGCGGCATGATGACCTGCATCACCTTCGTGTGGTTCTCAGCGCCGGACCTGGCACTGACGCAATTGGTGGTTGAAGTGGTGACCACCGTGCTGATCCTGCTGGGCCTGCGCTGGCTGCCACGGCGGATCGAAGAAGTCTCGCCACTGCCCAGCTCGCTGCGCAAGGCGCGCATTCGTCGCCTGCGTGACTTCCTGCTGTCCACCGTAGTGGGCGGCGGCATGGCGCTGCTGTCCTACGCGATGCTGACGCGCCAGACGCCCAACGACATTTCCTCGTTCTACCTGAGCCGCGCCCTGCCCGAAGGCGGCGGCAGCAATGTGGTGAATGTGATGCTTGTGGACTTCCGCGGTTTCGACACCCTCGGCGAAATCACCGTGCTCGGCGCCGTGGCACTGACGGTGTATGCGCTGCTGCGGCGCTTCCGCCCATCGAAAGAAAGCATGCAATTGCCTGCACAACAGCGCCAATTGGCGCCGGACGTGGCCACCGACCTGGTCAACCCACGCCATGCCAGCGATACGGCCCTGGGCTTCATGATGGTGCCAGCGGTGCTGGTACGCCTGCTGCTGCCGATCGCGCTGGTGGTGTCGTTCTACCTGTTCATGCGCGGCCACAACCAGCCGGGCGGCGGTTTCGTCGCAGGCCTGGTGATGTCAGTGGCGTTCATCCTGCAATACATGGTTGCCGGTACCCAGTGGGTAGAAGCGCAGATGAGCCTGCGCCCGATGCGCTGGATGGGCTTCGGCCTGCTCTCGGCAACGCTCACCGGGCTCGGCGCGTTGTTTGCCGGTTACCCGTTCCTTACCACCCACACCTGGCATTTCAGCGTGCCGGTGCTCGGCGACATCCACGTCGCCAGCGCGTTGTTCTTCGACGTCGGCGTGTACGCCATGGTCGTCGGTTCCACGCTGCTGATGCTCACCGCCCTCGGTCACCAATCCGTGCGGGCCCACAAACCGAGCAACCAGGCCAAAGTGGTTGCCGCAACGGAAGGAGCCGCCTGATGGAAGAAGTCATTGCAATTGCCATTGGGGTCCTGGCGGCCTCCGGCGTCTGGTTGATCCTGCGGCCACGGACGTTCCAAGTGGTGATGGGCCTGTGCCTGCTGTCGTATGGGGTCAACCTGTTCATTTTCAGCATGGGCAGCCTGTTTATCGGCAAGGAACCGATCATCAAGAACGGCGTGCCGCAAGACCTGCTCCACTACACCGATCCGCTGCCCCAGGCCCTGGTGCTGACGGCCATTGTGATCAGCTTCGCCATGACCGCGTTGTTCCTGGTGGTGCTGCTGGCCTCCCGGGGCCTGACCGGCACTGACCATGTAGACGGCCGGGAGCCCAAGGAATGACGTGGATGAATCAACTGATCGTCGCGCCGATCCTGCTGCCGTTGCTGACCGCCGCGCTGATGCTGATGCTCGGCGAGAAACGCCGCCCGCTGAAAGCCAAAATCAATCTGTTCTCCAGCGTCGTCGGCCTGGGCATCGCTATCCTGCTGCTGTACTTGACGCAGCAAGGCGGCCCCGGCTCGATTGGCGTGTACCTGCCGGGCAACTGGCAGGTGCCGTTCGGTATTGTGCTGGTGGTGGACCAACTGTCTTCGATGATGCTGGTGCTCACCGGGATCATCGGCGTGAGTGCGCTGCTGTTCGCCATGGCCCGCTGGGACCGAGCGGGCACCAGCTTCCATGCATTGTTCCAGATCCAGATGATGGGCCTGTACGGTGCTTTTCTCACCGCAGACCTGTTCAACCTGTTCGTGTTCTTCGAGGTGCTGCTGGCGGCGTCCTACGGTTTGATGCTGCACGGCTCGGGCCGTGCGCGGGTGTCGTCGGGGCTGCATTACATCGCCATCAACCTGCTGGCGTCGTCGCTGTTCCTGATTGGCGCAGCGATGATCTACGGGGTCACCGGCACGCTGAACTTTGCTGACCTGGCGCTGAAAATCCCGCTGGTGCCGGAAGCCGATCGCGGCCTGTTGCACGCAGGCGCGGCAATCCTGGCGACAGCCTTTCTGGCCAAAGCCGGCATGTGGCCGCTGAACTTCTGGCTGGCGCCCGCCTATTCCTCGGCCAGTGCGCCGGTGGCGGCGATGTTTGCGATCATGACCAAGGTCGGCGTGTACACCGTGCTGCGCCTGTGGACCCTATTGTTCTCCGGCCAGGCTGGTGCCTCAGCGCTGTTCGGCGGCGACTGGCTGGTGTACGGCGGCATGGCGACCATCATCTGCGCGGCGCTGGCAATGCTGGCGGCGCAGCGGCTGGAACGCATGGCGAGTTTGAGCATTCTGGTGTCGGCCGGGATCCTGCTGTCGGCCGTGGGTTTTGCCCAGCCCAGCCTGACCGCCGGCGCGTTGTTCTATCTGGTCAGCTCGACGCTGGCCTTGAGCGCGCTGTTCCTGCTGGCGGAATTGATCGAGCGTTCGCGTTCGGCCAATGACCTGCCACTGGATGAAGAAATCGATGCGCTGCCCAAAGCCATGGAATCCCTGCATCCGCGTCCCGGCGTGAACCTGGACGATGAGCAGAAAGCCGTGGTCGGCCAAGTCATTCCCTGGACCATGGCCTTCCTCGGCTTGAGCTTTGTCGCCTGTGCACTGCTGATCATCGGCATGCCGCCGCTGTCCGGGTTTATCGGCAAGCTCAGCCTGCTAAGTGCGCTGGTTAACCCTATGGGCCTGGGCAACGCAGTGGATGAGCCAATCCGCCCAGCTGCCTGGGGCTTGGTGGCGTTGCTGATTCTGTCGGGCCTGGCCTCGTTGATCGCCTTCGCGCGCTTGGGCATCCAGCGCTTCTGGACCCCGGAAGAGCGCCCCTCGCCGCTGCTGCGCCGCTATGAGTGCCTGCCGATCTTCTTCCTGCTCGGCCTGAGCATCCTGCTGACCTTCAAGGCCGAACCGTTGATGCGCTACACCCAGGCCACCGCCGATAGCCTGAACAACCCGGAACACTACGTGATGGCCGTGATGGCGACGCGCCCGATTCCGAGCCCTGAAGCCAAGGCCGCCGCCCTGGAGGTGCAGCCATGAAGCGTCTGCTCCCTGCCCCGTGGCTGTCGCTGGCGTTGTGGCTGTTGTGGCTGGTACTGAACGTGTCGGTCAGCCCCGGCAACCTGCTGCTGGGCGCATTGCTGGGCTTTCTCGCGCCGCTGCTGATGGCGCCACTGCGCCCGCTGCCGATTCGCATCCGCCGCCCTGGCGTGATCATCCGCCTGTTTTTCCTGGTGGGTCACGACGTGATCATCTCCAACCTGAAAGTGGCCTGGGGCGTGCTCACGTGCGGCTCACGAGCACCGCGCTCGCGCTTTATCAAGATCCCGCTGGACCTGCGCAATGCCAATGGCCTGGCCGTGCTCTCGATGATCACCAGCGTGACGCCTGGCACCGTCTGGTCGGAACTGGCGCTGGACCGCAGTGTTTTACTGATCCACGTGTTCGACCTGGATGATGAAGCCCAGTTTATCCAGCACTTCAAACACGCCTACGAACGGCCCCTGATGGAGATCTTCGAATGAGCGCCCTGCTCTCCAATGCGATTCTGGTCAGCCTGTTCCTGTTCTCCTTGGCGATGGCGCTGACCCTGGTGCGCCTGTTCAAAGGCCCCTCGGCCCAGGACCGGGTACTGGCGCTGGACTACCTGTACATCCTGGCGATGCTGATGATGCTGGTGCTCGGCATTCGCTACGCCAGTGACACCTACTTTGAAGCGGCGCTGCTGATTGCGCTGTTTGGCTTTGTCGGGTCGTTCGCCCTGGCGAAATTCCTGCTGCGTGGCGAGGTGATTGAATGATGCCGATATGGGTTGAAGTAATCGTGGCGGTGCTGCTGGTGCTGAGCAGCCTGTTTGCGCTGATCGGCGCGATTGGGTTGTTGCGCATGAAGGACTTTTTCCAACGTATGCACCCACCGGCATTGGCCTCGACGTTGGGCGCGTGGTGTGTGGCGCTGGCGTCGATTATCTACTTTTCGGTGCTCAAGTCCGCGCCGGTGCTGCACGGGTGGTTGATTCCGATTTTGTTGGCGATCACCGTGCCGGTGACCACCTTGCTGCTGGCGCGCACGGGGCTGTTTCGCAAGCGTATGGCGGGTGATGACGTACCCGCCGAGGTGAGTAGTCGCCGAGCTGAAGACGTATCAAAATCAGCCTAGCGACTCCATCGGCCCGCCGGCACTAAGGGGTTTTAGGGGTAAAGCCTGGCAGGGGCGAGCCGCCTGGCAAACCGCTGTCGGGATCGATCGCATACCATTTTTCCTGCTCCTTGATGGCCTTCAGCGTTACCTCATTAACCGTGCCCTCTACAGGCGTCATAGGCTTGGCATTCGCCTTTTTGAGCATCTCGGATACGGTGGGAGCAGCATCCTTGGCAAAGCGAGCCTTTGCGAAAAGATCAACAGGTACGAACACCCCCATCCCGATCCTGACGGGAACGCCCTTGTGCGAACGCCTTAGAAAATTTCCAAGTCGACTCGGGTGGTTCGGCAGACCAAAGAAGCCTTCACCCGGATTAAATATCCCACGCAGCAATGCAGTGCCTTCCTGGATAACAGAGACACGAAATGCCTGCTTGTTCAGGCGTGATGCAAACTTGATCGCCTTCCATGCTTTGCGGGCGGCCTGTAAACCTCCCGCGCCAATAAACAGCAACGTATCAATTGCCAAGCCTTTCAAGCCGTCCTTAATGTTGCCCTCATAGATGTCAACCAACGGGCCGATGAACGAAATCATCGACACCAGCGCGCGACCATTTTCTTTGTTCATTAGACGATTGACGTAGCCCCGGACGTTATCTTCACTGGGCAGCACTGCATTTGCATGATCAATGAGTGCCTGGCGATGCCCGCTATAGTTGCCTATGTAATTACCCGAAAGTATAACGTCGATAATCGCCTGGCTTTTGGCGGAGCCAAAGGTGTCAGGCACCCACTCATTGCGGTTGTCACCAGCCCCTTTCAAAGCCGACCCTGCCAGGGAAACCCCTACTTTGGAAATGATGACCTTCGACGAGTATTTGTCACGAGGGGCCTCCCCCGTGTGGTGTGCGTTGAAATCAAAAGGTTGTTGAGTGCCCCGCAAATACCGAAGTGTCTTCGTACCACTTCGCCAGGCGGACACGGTATCTTCTTCAATGACACCCCCATTCAGGTCCAATTTTTTTCCCGCCAAACTGGCCGTGCGATCAATAATCGTCCCGGACGTTGGGAAATACTCAAGCGTCCGAGTTTTTCCCTCGTATTTGATCCGCAGCAGCACCCCGTACCACCCCCGATTCTGGGCTACTTTATTTCCCTTGTTAGCGTCTTGGCTCTGCGTCTCTCCGGTTTCCCGACGCAGCCTATAGACCTGAACATCCCCCCACTCAATAGCCTGCCGAACGTCCAGAGGTAAGTCTGCAAGAGTCATCTTCATAAGCGAGGGCATCGCTCCCTTGACATCGCTTAGATATTGATTGACTGCGCCCCCGACCTGACCGGCAATAGGCTCAAGTGTCTTTATGCGGGCGTCAAATTGCGCTTGTGTAATCCGAGGATGGGTGAAGGAAAGCCAACTTTCATGCAGTTCCCCCGTTGCATACGCCTCAACCAACGTGAGCCACTTAGTATTTGTGCCGACACCTGAGAGGCTGTATTTAGTTGGGGGCTTCTTCACTTCGACAGTTTCTATCTCACTGTCAGTCAACTCAGGAAACGCCCGCTTCAGCGCCTTGATTGCCAGACTGCTACGGGTGGGCGGTGCAGTCCCCAGGGTGACCACGGATTGCTCGACCGCCTCGGAACGACGAGTAATGCCGTCAGACGCCAACTGGTAATCGCCGGGCGTATAGTTACCGTCGCTGCGTCGGGGCACAGTACCGGTCATGACCCCCACATCGAGCACCCGCTTAGCACCAAGCGCTATAGCCAGAGCTTGTTGTTGCGGCAGAACGGCCTCCTGGGTGGTCAGTGCTCCAAGCTCATTCAGGCTCATGCCGCGACTGGCTCCAGCGCCGCCCCACACGTCGGCCAATGCACTGCCCAGGCTAACCGTCATCCACGCCGGGCTGCCTATACGTATTTTTTCTGGAGACTGAAGTAGCGGCACAGGGAGTTTTGCTGACGCCTGCTGGTCCGGTTTCACCAGAAACTCAGGTGCGGCGTGTGCCAGGAACAGATGAGCCACCAACGGCGCAGCACGTACGCTCACGCCTTTTTTCTCGATCAAGTGTTTTTCAAAGTCTTTGCGTACAGCCCCCATCTCACGGCCCATATTGGCCGGAGTGTAAAATTGATAACCGGCGGCACTTCCCGGGGCAGCGGGAACATTAGGGTCAACACTGAGCATGATGGCGGAGGTCAGCAGACTTTTTCGCTCCGCGGCATCCATATCGTCATCACCCTCTCCCTTATACCAACCCAACGCCTGGGCGAGTTCCCGCCCCCACTGCTGGGCCTGCGGGGTGTTGAGTAATTCGTCCCAGATCTGGTCTGCCTTGGCTGCTGTTTCCTGCGGGTCGACTTGAGTCACGATCCGACGACCCAATTCGATCCCTATCGTATTAGCTCCATACTTCTGATTCGTCGCCAACGAAATCAACGTACTTTTGTCGCTAGCCGACAAGGTGCCCGCAGCCCACTCCTGAGGAAGTAATTTCGCATAATTGCCGACAGGCGTCGTCGGGGCGAATTGGGTGCGCAACCATTTGGCAGCGGCGCGAGCCTGCCCTGCTGTGTCGAGTGCATCCAGGCCCATCGACCTCGCGACTTGCCGCAGATCGTGGCGATCGTCTGAGTAGAGCGCGTTACCCGTCTGTTCGCTCAGCACGACAACTGCCGCCAATGCGTCTTTCAACGGCTGGCTCCAACTATCACTGACAGCTACATCCAGCCACTGATTTGGGGTCAGTTGCAGCACTTGCAGGCGACCTTCGCTGATACGAACCGTCTGGTCCGGCAATGTTTGCCCCAGCTCCGCCAGCACACCCTGCATTTCAGGAAGTGCCATCAGCTCGGCCAAGCGCCTGCGGGCCTCTTGATCGCTCTTCAACGGGTTTGTTCGTGAGACCTCGAATTCGGTACCCGCTAACGATAATGGCCCATTGTCCGCAACGCCCTTCGCCGCGCGCTCCAAAGCGTCTGCGAGATTTTCTCGATCATCGAGCTCATTGATCCCCCGCTTTGACCATTCAAACCTGAGTTGGTGATTGCGTGTTTCTGCTGCAGACAGCGCGGGCCAGCCTGCCACCAGACTTGTCACAAGCGCACTCGCCTGATCCTCGGTATAAGGCGCACTGACGCCATAAAACAAGCTCGCCACATTCCGCGAAACTTGCTGGCTGTTCATAGACACATAAGGCACACCCTTGTGCTTGGGGTCTAACGCCTCAAGCGCTTGCATCACGCGCGCCGATACCTGCCACCAGCCGGAAGTGTCTTGCAGGGTGAATGTCTGAGGAGAGGTCACTCCATTCTGGGTAACAAGGCCCGATACGCTGTTTTTGCCGATAGTCACCGACTCCAGGGAAAAACCCTTGCTCCTCAGCCAGGCTAAAACCTCGGGCTGATTCACCACGCGCTTGTAGATTTCGAACGGCTGAGAAATCAGAGACTGCTCGGGCACGGTCACCAGCGAATCCGACACACTGCCCATCTTCGCAATCAACTGCGCCTGAAGGGTTTTATCGGTATCGGCGGAATGAGAGTGCGGGCCCGCCCACATGCCCAGCGTGTTGCGCGCAGGTTTGTCAGACGTGCTCACAATCGCGCGTTTCTCGCGCCGGGCAGCGACAGGGTCGGCGTCATCAGAAGGTTCCTCGAATCGCCCGGGCGATCTCAGGCCTCCACGTGTTTCGATGGACGGGAACACGGGCAGTCGTTTTTGATCGTCTGTCGGTGCAAGCGACGGGGAGCCGCCCAGGCTTTGGCTTGCAGGTTGGGGAGGCTCGGAGGATGGAGCGAATGTGGAAGGTGAGTTATCCGCGGTCGATGGGTACCCACTCTGAGGCTTGGCGTACGGCATAAGGGAAATTGGCATCATCAATCCTCTGCAACAGAGCCACTGAAAAGTGTCCTCGTCCTAAGAACCGTTGCAGCCAAACTAGGAAAAAAATCCCGCACCCTCTATAAGAAAGTTCCTATCCGCCCATTGAAAAATCCAGGCAGCCGAAGACCGCCCACCGTTTTTTGTAGGTCTACAGTCAATGGTGGTGACAGGATCAAGGTGTCCGACTTCATCGCCAAATATGAAGGCACGGGGTACGCCGTCACCACGCTGGCGTTTTTCCTTTCGCCTTTTGCCTGTGCAGGTCTTCTTAAGCAAGCGTGGGAAAACGGCAAAGTACTCTGTGGTGTCAGTGCCGGAGCCATTTGCTGGCTTGGCGCGGGGCACTCTGATTAAAGCGCGCCTATGCAGTCGACGATGGCGTTGCTTTGCATTTCAAAAATGGCAAATACCACTGGATGATCTTCAGCCGAACGATCGAATATGCGCCGCCAGCTGCGCCAATTCGGCATCATCGGCCCGCACAAAATCGTGGGATGAGATGTAACCCTCATACGCCTCAAAAAACTTATCCACCTTGGAACTGATAGGCTTGAACGCACTGTCCTGCCCCGTGCCATGCATGGGAAACAGCTTCGCGTGCAAGTGATCCACCCCATAGCCTTCCAGCATCATCCCCGTGCGTGCCACGTCAGGAAACGCCCGGTCAATCTGCAGCGCCGCCTTCTTGGAGGCCACGATCAGCGCCGACAACACCGCATCCGACTGCGCGAACGCGTAGCTGCCGTAATGCTGTTTGGGGATCACCACGCTGAAACCCGGTGTGTTCGGGAAGATCGACAGGAACGCCATGTGGTGTTCGTCCTCCCATAGAATGTGGGCTGGAGAGGTCTTTCGGACAATGCTGCAAAAAATACAATCCATTTAGATATCCGCCGGTTTCTTCATGAGTTTGGTCGTGGCGGTCATCTAAAACCATGGTTCGGCGGGCGTCAAAACAAATGTATTTTCTGCAAGCCCCTAGGAAATAGCCCCCTCAGCGGCATGAATCGCCATCAAAGGCGGTGCGACGGTTGAGCAGTTGGCGGGTATTGCAGCGTTTGGGATACAGTCGGTGGGTGCAAAGCTGCCAATGACTATGTGTTTAAGGAGGTCTACGTCTAATGGATATCAAATGCTCCGTCTTTATCGCAGTAAGCCTCGACGGTTTTATTGCTCGGCCAGACGGTGACATCGAGTGGTTGCACCGGCCGGAGTACGAAGCTGCGCAGCTGAACGGCGTGACGTATGAAAGCTTCATCGCCACGGTCGATGCGCTGGTGATGGGCCGTAAAACCCTGGAGAAAGTCTTATCCTTCCCGGAATGGCCCTATGAAGGCACGCCTGTCATCGCCCTCTCGCACCAATCATTCGAGCTACCTGCGCATGTGCGAGGCAAGGTTGAGATGATGTCAGCGGGCGTAACCACCCTCGTGGAACAGTTAGCCGAGCGCGGTATGAAACACCTCTATATCGACGGAGGCCAAACGATCCAGGCGTTTCTTGAAGCAGGCCTGATCGATGAGTTGATCATCACCCGTATTCCGGTGTTGTTGGGCCAAGGGCTGCCCTTGTTCAGCCAGGTCGGCAGTGAGCGTGAACTGCGCCATGTCGGCACGTATGTGTCGGACAATGGGTTTGTGCAGAGCACGTATCAGGTCGCCTGAATCAGCCTGACGCTCAGATTCGGGCAGCTCAAGACAACCGGAGGCCACCGTGGATAAGCACATCATTGTTATGGGTGGCGAATCCCCCGAGGACATGACGCGCATGACGCGTATTGACGAACAGATCGTCTCGTCTTCGGGCAAATCACATCCCACCGTTCTGTATATCTCTACCGCCAATGGCGATGACAGGGTCAAGATTTCCGACTTTATCGCCAAATACGAAGGCGCGGGTTGCGCCGTCACCACGCTGACGTTTTTCATCTCGCCGTTTCCCAGCGCAGAGCATATTTCGTCGTTGTTTGAACAGGCCGATATCGTTTATGTGCCAGGTGGGAATACGCGAGCCATGTTGGCTATCTGGCGCGAGTTTGGCGTTGCAGAGCTTCTTAAGGCGGCGTGGGAAGACGGCAAAGTGCTGTGTGGTGTCAGTGCCGGGGCCATTTGCTGGTTTGACTATGGGCACTCTGACTCAGGGGGGGCCTTCGCGCTGGTCGAGGGTTTGGGCTTACTTCCTGGAGCGTTGTGTCCCCACTTCAGCTCAGAGGCAGGAAGGGAAGCATCGTTTGTCGAGCTTGTTCGTCTTCAGGGTATACGGCCTGCGTACGCGGTAGATGATGGCGTTGCTCTGCATTTCAAAGAAGGCAAATACCACCAGACGATCCATGACGGCGCAGCGGGCAGCGCTTATGAAGTCAGCACGTCCGGGGCGTACCTGACACTCCGATAGCGATAGTGAAGCGGTTGATCGTTCCCACGCTCCGCCTGGGAATGCATCCCGTGACGCTCCGCGTCACCGTATTCAGGGTTTGAGGCGTTCGCTAAAAGCGCGACGCAGAGCGTCCGGGGCGGCATTCCCACGCAGAGCGTGGGAACGATCCAAAAAAAACGCCCCGAACCAGTCGGGGCGTTTTTTATTCAGCGGGTAAATCAGGCTTGATCAGCCAACCGCCACGTCGTCCCACCCTTGCCGTCTTCCAACACCACACCCATCGCGGTCAGTTGGTCACGAACCCGGTCGGACTCCGCCCAATCTTTATTAGCCCGAGCAGCCAAACGCGCCTGAATCAGCGCATCAACCTCAGCCGCATCCACACGCCCTTCAGCGCCCGCTTGCAGGAAGTCATCGGCTTCCATCTGCAGAACACCCAAGACGCTAGCCAGCTCTTTCAAGCGCGCCGCAAGCCCCGCCGCTGCGTCGAGATCCGTCTCACGCAAGCGGTTGATCTCACGCACCATCTCAAACAGCACCGCGCAGGCTTCCGGTGTGCCGAAGTCGTCGTTCATGACTTGGGTAAACCGCGCAACGAACGCTTCACCGCCCGCAGGCGCCACGGCCGGCAAGCCTTTCAACGCATGATAGAAACGCTCCAGGGCGCCTTTGGCGTCCTTGAGGTTGTCTTCCGAGTAGTTGATCGCGCTGCGGTAGTGGCTGGACACCAGCAGGTAACGCACCACTTCCGGATGGTACTTTTCCAGCACGTCGCGAATGGTGAAGAAGTTGTTCAAGGACTTGGACATCTTCTCGCCATTGATGCGGATCATGCCGCAGTGCATCCAGGCATTGGCGTAGGTCTTGCCGGTGGCGGCTTCGCTTTGGGCGATTTCGTTTTCGTGGTGCGGGAACTCGAGGTCGCTGCCGCCGCCATGAATGTCGAAGGTGTCACCCAGGCAGCAGGTCGACATCACCGAGCATTCGATGTGCCAGCCCGGACGCCCGGCGCCCCATGGCGACTCCCAGCTCGGCTCGCCGGGCTTGGTGCCTTTCCACAGCACGAAGTCGAGCGGGTCTTGCTTGGCTTCGTCGACTTCAATACGCGCACCAATGCGCAAGTCTTCGATTTTCTTACGCGACAGCTTGCCGTAGCCCATGAACTTAGCGACACGGTAGTACACGTCGCCATTGCCCGGAGCGTAGGCGTAACCCTTGTCGATCAGGGTCTGGATCATCGCGTGCATGCCAGGGATATGATCCGTGGCGCGCGGTTCCATGTCCGGCTTGAGGATGTTGAGGCGCGCCTCGTCCTCATGCATGGCGGCGATCATGCGCTCGGTCAGCGCGTCGAACGACTCGCCGTTTTCGTTGGCACGGTTGATGATCTTGTCGTCGATGTCGGTAATGTTGCGCACATACGTCAAGTCATAGCCGCTGAAACGCAACCAGCGGGTCACCAGGTCGAAGGCAACCATGCTGCGGCCGTGGCCGATGTGGCAGTAGTCGTACACGGTCATGCCGCACACGTACATGCGCACCTTGTTGCCATCCAGGGGCTTGAAGACTTCTTTGGTCTTGCTGAGCGTGTTGTAGATCGTTAGCACGTTGAATCCCTTAAGACTTAATCACTGGCCCCACGAATCACGCAAGGTCACGGTACGGTTGAATACCGGCTGACCAGGTTTGGAGTCCTTGATATCCGCGCAGAAGTAACCTTCGCGCTCGAACTGGAAACGGTCTTCCGGCTGTGCGTCGCCAAGCGATGGCTCGGCACGACAACCGGTGAGAACTTGCAGCGAGTCAGGGTTGATGTTGTCCAGGAAGCTGGCGCTGTCTTCGGCCTTCTCAGGGTTCGGCGAGCGGAACAGACGATCGTACAGACGTACTTCGCACTCGATGCTGGCAGCGGCCGGCACCCAGTGCACCACGCCCTTGACCTTACGGCCTTCAGGGTTCTTGCCCAATGTTTCTGGGTCGTACGAGCAGCGCAGTTCAACGATGTTGCCATCGGCGTCCTTGATTGCTTCATCGGCACGGATCACGTAGCTGCCGCGCAGGCGCACTTCGCCATTCGGCTCCAGGCGCTTGTAGCCTTTTGGCGGCTCTTCCATGAAGTCATCGCGGTCGATGTAGATTTCACGCGCGAACGGCAGCTTGCGCACGCCGAGTTCTTCTTTCTGCGGATGACGCGGCAGTTCGAGGTTGTCGACCTTGTCTTGCGGGTAGTTGGTGATCACGACTTTCAACGGACGCAGCACGCACATGGCGCGCGGGGCGTTCGCGTCGAGGTCCTGGCGGATGCTGAACTCGAGCATGCCGAAATCGACCACGCCGTCGGAACGGTTGGTGCCGACCATGTCGCAGAAGTTACGGATCGACGCCGGGGTGTAGCCGCGGCGGCGGAAGCCCGACAGCGTCGACATGCGTGGGTCGTCCCAGCCAAACACGTGCTTTTCATCGACCAGTTGCTTGAGCTTGCGCTTGCTGGTGATGGTGTAGTTCAGGTTCAGGCGGCTGAATTCGTACTGACGCGGGTGCGCCGGTACCGGCAGGCTGTCAAGGAACCATTCGTACAGCGGGCGATGGCTTTCGAACTCCAGGGTGCAGATCGAGTGGGTGATGCCTTCGATGGCGTCCGACTGACCGTGGGTGAAGTCGTAGTTCGGGTAGATGCACCACTTGTCACCGGTCTGGTGGTGGTGGGCATGGCGGATGCGGTACATGATCGGGTCGCGCAGGTTCATGTTCGGCGAGGCCATGTCGATCTTGGCGCGCAGTACACGGGCACCGTCCGGGAACTCACCGGCGCGCATGCGGGCAAACCAGTCCAGGTTCTCTTCGACCGAACGGTCGCGGAACGGGCTGTTCTTGCCAGGCTCAGTCAGGTTGCCACGGTATTCCTTGGCTTGTTCCGGGCTCAGGTCGTCAACGTAGGCCTTGCCAGCCTTGATCAACTCCACTGCCCAGTCGAACAGCTGGTCGAAATACTTGGACGCATAGCGCACTTCACCGGACCATTCGAAGCCCAGCCACTTGATGTCGCTTTCGATGGCGTCGATGTATTCCTGGTCTTCCTTGGCCGGGTTGGTGTCGTCGAAACGCAGGTGCGTAACGCCACCGAACTCCTGGGCCAGGCCGAAGTTCACACAGATCGACTTGGCGTGACCGATGTGCAGGTAGCCGTTGGGCTCTGGCGGGAAGCGGGTGACGATCTGCGTGTGCTTGCCCGAATCCAGGTCCGCCTGGATGATCGGGCGCAGGAAATTGACCGGGACGGCAGGTCCGGCCTTGGAATTCGAGGTAGTGTCGACAGTGGGCTTGCTCATAGGATCCTTGAACAGACAGGTTCGTGGCCGGGTGGGGCCAGATAAAACAAAGGGCTCATAATAGCCGAAGCAGTCAAGACACTGACAGGCCACGACCAAAAACTGCTGCTTTAATTACTGCTTTAATGACAGGAGCGGTAAAAAACCACCTCGAAATTCCTGCTGGTCACGCTAAACTGCGCGCCTTGGCACACATTCAGCCAAACCGGTAGCGGCGCCCAGGCGTCCAAACCCACGAATTCCCTGAAAAGAGTAGTGAACATGACTCAAGTCAAACTGACCACCAACCACGGTGACATCGTCATCGAGCTGAACGCCGAGAAAGCGCCGATCACCGTCGCCAACTTCATCGAATACGTGAATGCTGGCCACTACGAAAACACCGTTTTCCACCGTGTCATCGGCAACTTCATGGTCCAGGGCGGCGGTTTCGAGCCTGGCATGAAAGAAAAGAAAGACAAGCGTCCAAGCATCCAGAACGAAGCGGACAACGGCCTTTCCAACGACAAATACACTGTCGCCATGGCCCGTACCATGGAGCCGCATTCGGCCTCCGCACAGTTCTTCATCAACGTGGCCGACAACGCCTTCCTGAACCACAGCGGCAAGAACGTGCAGGGTTGGGGCTACGCCGTGTTCGGTAAAGTCACCGAAGGCCAGGACGTCGTTGACAAGATCAAAGGCGTGCAGACCACCGGTAAAGCCGGTCACCAGGATGTTCCGGTAGAAGACGTTATCGTCGAGAAAGCCGAGATCGTTGGGTGATATTGCTGATTTCAGATTTGCATCTGGAAGAGGGGCGCCCGGATATAACCCGGGCGTTTCTGGATTTGCTCCACGGCCGCGCCCGTGGCGCCCAGGCGTTGTACATTCTGGGGGACTTTTTTGAAGCCTGGATTGGCGACGATGGGATGACACCGTTCCAGCGTTCGATTTGCGCGGCGCTGCGCGAGCTGAGCGACAGCGGCACCCCCATTTTCATCATGCACGGCAACCGCGACTTCCTGATCGGCAAGGCGTTCTGCAAAGCCGCAGGCGCCACCTTGCTCAAGGACCCGAGTGTCGTGCAGCTCGCAGGCGAGCCTGTGCTGTTGATGCACGGCGACAGCCTCTGCACCCGCGACGTCGGCTATATGAAGCTGCGGCGGGTCCTGCGTAACCCGATAGTGCTGTTTATCCTGCGGCACCTGCCCTTGCGCACCCGGCACGCGCTGGCGCGCAAGCTGCGCAGCGAGAGCAGCGCCCAGGTACGCATGAAGGCCAACGACATTGTGGATGTGACACCCGAGGAAGTGCCGCGGGTGATGCAGCAATTTGGCGTACGCACCCTGGTCCACGGCCACACGCACCGCCCCGCCATTCATAAGTTGCAGATTGGTGACCAGGCGGCCAAGCGTATTGTGCTGGGGGATTGGGACAAGCAGGGCTGGGCGTTGCAGGTGGATGAGCAAGGGTTTCAGTTGGCGGCGTTTGACTTCGTCAACCCGCAGCTGGCGTTGCCCGGGGCCTGAATCCCACAACACACATCAAATGTGCAAGCAGGCTTTTGTGGGAGCTGGCTTGCCTGCGATAGCATCGCCTCGGTGTATCTGATGTACCAAGGTGCCTGCATCGCAGGCAAGCCAGCTCACACACTTGATTGCATTTCACACTTTGCAGATCAGTGCCCGGACGCCTCCGGCCCCGCCTTCGCCGCAAACGGCGGCTTGGCCAGCCACACAATCACGATCAAGCCCATGAACATCCACCCCAGCAACGTGAAGTAATCCACGGTGGACATCATGTACGCCTGGCTGGTGAGGATCTGGTCCAGCTGCGCATAGGCCTTGTGCCCTGCCCCACCGAGCGCCTGCAAAGCATCGCGGGTCGCCGAGTCGTAGGTGGTCATGTTCTCGCTCATGTACGCATGGTGCTGGTCCGCGCGGCGAATCCAGATCCAGGTGGTCAACGACGCCGCAAAACTACCGCCCAAGGTCCGCAGGAAGGTCGCAAGACCCGCGCCATCGGCAATTTGGGCCGGCGGCAAGTCGGACATCAAGATGCTCAAGGTCGGCATGAAGAACAGCGCCACGCCAATCCCCATGAACAACTGCACCAAGGCGATGTGGGTGAAGTCCACCTCGTTGGTGAAACCGGCGCGCATGAAACAGCTCAAGCCAATCGCCAGGAACGCCAGGCCCGCCAGCAAGCGCAGGTCGAACTTGTGCGCGTACTTGCCGACAAACGGCGACATCAGCACCGGCAGAATGCCAATCGGCGCCACCGCCAGGCCGGCCCAGGTGGCGGTGTAGCCCATCTGGGTTTGCAGCCATTGCGGCAGGATCAGGTTGATGCCGAAGAACCCCGCATAACCCAGCACCAACACGATGGTGCCGATGCGAAAGTTGCGGTAGGCAAACAACCGCAAGTTGACCACCGGGTGCTTATCGGTCATTTCCCAAATGACGAACACCGCCAGGGCTATCGCCGAAATCACTGCACCAATGATGATGAAGTTGGATTCGAACCAGTCCAGGTCGTTGCCCTTGTCGAGGATGATCTGCAAGGCGCCGACACCGACGATCAAGCTCAGCAGGCCGACGTAATCCATCGGCTGGTAGCTGGTGACCACCGGGCGTTTCTTCAGCTGCGAACGCACCACCATCACCGCAAAGATGCCGATGGGCACGTTGATAAAGAAGATCCACGGCCAGCTGTAGCTGTCGGTGATCCAGCCGCCGAGGATCGGGCCGGCAATCGGCGCCACCACCGTGACCATCGCCAGTAACGCCAGGGCCATGCCGCGCCTCGCAGGCGGGTAGACCGCGATCAGCAACGTCTGGGTCATCGGGTACAACGGCCCGGCGACCAAACCTTGCAGTACCCGAAAGCCGATCAGCTCGGGCATCGAGGTGGAAATACCGCAGAGGAACGATGCCAGCACAAACAGGATGGTCGCCCACAAAAACAGCTTCACCTCACCAAAGCGCCGGCTCAACCAGCCGGTGAGTGGCAAGGCGATGGCGTTGCTCACCGCAAACGAGGTGATCACCCAGGTGCCCTGCTCCGAACTCACGCCGAGGTTGCCGGAAATGGTCGGCAACGCCACGTTGGCGATGGTGGTGTCGAGCACCTGCATAAAGGTCGCCAGCGACAGGCCAATAGTGGCCATCAAGAGGCTGGGTGGCGTGAACGAGGCGTTATTGCTCATCAGCGTTGCACAGCCTTAGGCGCGGCGAGGCTGTTGTCATGGATCAACTGGGTGATCATGGCATCGGCTTCGGCCAATTGGCGGTCATACACGTTGGTGGTGAACGAGGCCTTTTGCGGCGCCTGTTGCGCCAGCACTGGGCCGCTCTTATCGTGCAGGTCCACATTGACCAGGGTGCTCAAGCCTACGCGCAGCGGGTGCTTGGCCAGTTCTTCGGCGTTGATGTGGATACGCACAGGCACCCGTTGCACGATCTTGATCCAGTTACCGGTGGCGTTCTGCGCCGGCAGCAGGGCAAACGCGCTGCCGGTACCGGCGCCCAGGCTGTCCACGGTGCCGCTGAACTTCACGTCACTGCCGTAGATGTCCGACTCGATGTCCACCGGCTGACCAATACGCATATCGCGCAGCTGGGTTTCCTTGAAGTTGGCATCGATCCACAGCTGGTCCAGCGGGATCACCGCCATCAACGCGGTGCCCGGCTGCACGCGTTGGCCCAGTTGCACGGTGCGCTTGGCCACGTAACCGGTGACCGGTGCGATCAAGGTACTGCGCGCGTTGGCCAGGTAAGCCTGGCGCAGTTGCGCGGCGGCGGCCTGCACGTCCGGGTGCGACGAAATCACCGTGTCGTCCACCAGCGCGCTGGAGGTCTTCAATTGCTGCTGTACGTTGGCCAGGGCGTTTTGTGCCGAGGTCAGGTCGTCACGGGCATGGGACAGTTCTTCCTGGGAAATCGCGCCGCCGGCGGCGAGGTTCTTACGACGGTTGTAGTTGTCCTGGGCCTTTTGCACGTTGGCCTGCTGGGCCAGCACTTGGGCTTTCATGCCATCCACGTTGCTGTACAAGCCCCGCACTTGGCGCACAGTGCGCGCCAGGTTGGCCTGGGCACTTTGCAGGCCGACCGCGGCATCATTCGGGTCGAAGTTGATCAGCACCTGGCCTTCGTGGACCAAATCGCCATCGTCGGCGCCGATGCTGACCACGGTGCCGGTGACCAGCGGGGTGATTTCCACCACGTTGCCGTTCACATAGGCATCGTCGGTGCTTTCGTTGAAACGCCCGTAAAGCTCATACCAGGCCCACACGCCGATGACGCCGAGAATGACGATCAGCGCCAGGCTGAGCAGCATGATTTTGCGTTTGCGCGGGTTGTTGTCTTTGGGTTGCTCTGTTGCGTTAGTGTTTTCGGCAGTGGCCATCACAAATACCTCAAATTATTCCGTGCGTGTAGCGGGGGTGGTTACGGCCACGTTATCGGCGTTGAACCCGCCACCCAGGGCTTGCATCAATTGAATCGACAGGTCGATCTGCGCAGCATTCAGGGTCGCCAACTGACGCTGGGCCTGCAGCAATTGCTGCTCGATACTGAGTACATCCAGGTAATTCCCGATCCCTGAGCTATAGCGCTGAACCCCGGTGTCGTAGGACTGCTGGGCAATGTCCGCAGCGTGTTGCTGGGCCTGGATCTGCCGACCGGTATCACGCAATTGCGAGAGGGTGTTGCCGATATCGCCCAAGGCTTGCACCAGGGTTTTGTTGTACTGGGCCACGGCCAGGTCGTAATCAGCGTCGCGCGCATCGAGGTCGGCGCGCAGGCGGCCGCCATCGAAGATCGGCAACGAAATGGTCGGCGCAATGCTGAAGAACCGGCTGGCCGAACCAAACATTGCATCGCCCAGCAACGACTCGGCCCCGGCGCTCGCGCTCAGGTTGAGGTTGGGGTAAAAACGGGTTTTGCTCGCGGCGACGTTCTTGCTCGCCGCCTCCACCCGCCAGCGTGCGGCGATCAAGTCCGGGCGACGGCCCAACAGCTCGGCCGGCAGCACCGAAGGCACGGCGACGGCGCTGGGCTTCAACACATTCGGGCGGCTGAGCTCGTTGCCACGGTCGGGGCCTTTGCCGAGCAACACGGCGAGGGCGATCTTGGCGCTTTGCAGTTGTTTTTCCGCATCGATCAATTGCGACTGGGAGCTGGCTTCCAGGCTTTCGGTCTGCTGGTACTGGTACTGGCTGTCGATGCCGGAACTCAGGCGGCGCTTACTCAACTCGAGCATCTGGCGGGTTCGCTTGAGGTCGTCGGTGGCCAGGTCCCGCACGATGTGCGCCTGACCCAAGTCGCTGTAGGCCTTGGCCACGTTGGCGGCCAGAGTCAGGCGCGCGGCTTGCTGATCGACTTCGGCGGCACGCGCCTGGCCCAAGGCCGCTTCCCAGGCGGCGCGCTGGCCACCCCAGAGGTCAAAGTTGTAGTTGAAGCTGGCGCCGATGTTACGCACGGTGGCGTAGGCATCGCCCTGCCCCAGCGGGTCCTGGTCTTTGGCCAGGCGCGAACGGCTCACGCCGGCGCTGGCATCCAGGGTCGGCATGCGTGCGGCATCGGCAGCATAGGCCGCCGCTTGCGCCTGATGGGCACGGGCGCTGGCGACTTGCATGTCCGGGCTGTTTTGCAGGGCTTCGTGGATCAGGCCGTCGAGCTGTGGGTCACCGAGGCTTTTCCACCAATCAGCAGTGGGCCAGGCGGCGCTGGACAAGGTCACGCCGCTCAAGGATTTGCCGGTTTGCAGCGTGTTAGCGTCGAGGCGTTGGCCTTGGGTGTCGAGGCCGCTGAAGTTGGCACAACCGGCCATGCTCATCGCCATCAGCACCAGGCTAACTGCGCGTGTGTTCATTGATTACCTACCCGCTGGATGACGATGGCGTCACCGGCAGCTACCAGAATTTTCGTGAGGATTTTTTCCAGGGTTTGCAACTCGCCGGGCTCTAGGGCGCCGGCCAGTTCGTTCATCGACTGCGCGCCGATGTGCGGCAGCATGTCCGCCAAGCGTTGGCCGTCTTCGGTGAGTACCAACTGCACCTGACGCCGGTCTTGCTCGGAACGCCTGCGCGCCAGCAGGCCCTTTTGCTCCAGGCGGTCGAGCATGCGGGTCATGGAACCGCTGTCCAGCGACAGGTTGCGGCACAGCTCGGCCGGGGTGTCGACGTCAAACTGGGCAATGATGATCAACACCTTGAACTGTGCGGCGGTGACGCCGTGGGGTTCCATGTGGGTGTCGATAATGCGGTCTTTGAGCAGCGCCGCCCGGCCCAGCAACAGGCCGAGATGGCAGTTGCGAAAGCTGTCAGGGGTGAAGTGGGTCATCGAAAGTCACCTTATTACTGCCTAGGCAGTGAATGTGTGACAAGATGTTACTGCTTAGGCAGCGAATGTCAAATGGAATTATTAGCTTGCTTGCTAATTTGGCGGCAGGTGGGCTGTAGTCCAAA
>NZ_JBJGXU010000170.1:0-646 GCF_045447305.1 Pseudomonas sp. D47
TATGGTCCCTTGGGCTGGGCCGTTGGGGCGTTCTGCGGCGGTTACCGGTATCGATGTCATCGAACTGTGGCGTCCGCTACTTCTCGTCCAGGGATTTGGAGTCGTACTGTTGATCAGTTTGGCCGCCTTGCTCGGCTGGCGTGAACAACGTCGTATCGGTACCGCCGGCGGAACCACTTTAGACGATGGGGGGCTGGCGGAAACCAGCATCAACCTGGAAAACATCAGCGACGAAGAGCGTGCGCTTGAGCGACCAAAACTGCTCTGGTTCAACGCCAGCCTGTTCCTGCTGGTATTGGTGTCGCTGTTTCTCGGCGTGCTGCCTTCCGGCTACATATTCATGATCGGGCTGGCACTGGCCCTGTTGATCAATTACCCCGGCGGCAATGTTCAGATGCAGCGGATCGCGGCGCACTCTTCGGCGGCGTTGAGTATGGGCATGATTATCCTCGCGGCGGGCTCCATGCTCGGGATACTCGCAGGCACCGGCATGCTGACCTCAATCGCCAAGGACCTGGTACAGGTGCTCCCCGGCTCGATGGTTGGGCAGCTGCATATTTTTCTCGGCTTATTTGGTCTACCCATGGAGCTGCTGCTCAGCACCGATGCCTATTACTTCGGCCTGATGCCAGTGACCTTGGAAGTG
>NZ_JBJGXU010000171.1:0-646 GCF_045447305.1 Pseudomonas sp. D47
CATGGTCCCTTGGGCTGGGCCGTTGGGGCGTTCTGCGGCCGTTACCGGTATCGATGTCATCGAGCTGTGGCGTCCGCTACTTCCCGTCCAGGGATTTGGAGTCGTACTGCTGATCAGTTTGGCCGCCTTGCTCGGCTGGCGTGAACAGCGTCGTATCACTACCGCAGGCGGAGCCGATTTAGATGATGGGGTGTTAGCGGAAACCAGCATCAGCCTGGAAAACATCAGCGACGAAGAGCGTGCGCTGGAGCGACCAAAGCTGCTATGGGTCAATGCCAGCCTGTTCCTGCTGGTATTGGTGTCGCTGTTTCTCGGCGTGCTGCCTTCCGGCTACATATTCATGATCGGGCTGGCACTGGCCCTACTGATCAATTATCCCGGCGGTAACGTTCAGATGCAGCGGATCGCGGCGCATTCTTCGGCGGCCTTGAGTATGGGAATGATTATCCTCGCGGCGGGGTCCATGCTCGGGATACTCGCTGGCACTGGCATGCTGACATCAATCGCCAAGGACCTGGTACAGGTGCTCCCCGGCTCGATGGTTGGGCAGCTGCATATTTTTCTAGGCTTATTTGGTCTACCCATGGAGCTGCTGCTCAGCACCGATGCCTATTACTTCGGTCTGATGCCGGTGACCTTGGAAGTA
>NZ_JBJGXU010000172.1:0-642 GCF_045447305.1 Pseudomonas sp. D47
GACGAAAGCCTTTACGCGTATGTGCCTCTTTATGATGCCTACTGTAGCGGTGGGCATGGCTCATGGAATGACGGGTCAAAGATAGTCACCATGCTTGCTTTCACTGCTTATTCCCTTCGTAAAAAAGGGCTGGATGCATCACGACTGTCTGCCATCCGTGTTGATGGCGACTCAATGACTGGTCTTTTGAGCGATGGCGATACGGTCGTTATTGATCACGGCCGCAACTCGCTTGAGGGGGAAGCTGTCTATGTCATCCAGTTAGATGACCATCTGTATGCCAAGCGTCTTCAGCGCCAGTTCGATGGAGCGATTCATATCATCAGTGAAAACAAAGCCTATAAGGATATGATTGTGCCTAAGCAACAGCTGAATGATCTGCGCATCATTGGCCGGGTAGTGTGGGCGGGGGGATGGATTTAGTCGCTCCACATATGCCGAAGAGCCCGCTAAATCCGGGCTCTTCTTTTAAAATGTGCTGTTTTTTCTCTCGCGCCTATTTGACACCGATTTTGTGTATTCCCTAGCCCGGGTGTGTCGCGCAAGGCCGCAGCCCGCCTAGCTCGTATCAGGTTGTCACGTTTAGTCCAGGCTCTTCCCACCGACTCCTCCCCCAGTGTCAAAGCTGTCACTAACTCACAC
>NZ_JBJGXU010000173.1:0-635 GCF_045447305.1 Pseudomonas sp. D47
CTATGGTTACCCCCTTTTCTGCAATACTGTCTTTGATGGCGTGTATGGCTTGCTTTCATCTATTCGGCGTCTGAGTGGGGTATTGGCCCCGCGCCTCGATGAGAATTGATGCCCAACGACCCTAATTATTTGGACGGCCTTTCAGCCGTGTGGGAGCTCAGGGTTGTCGTCAGGCCGGTTGGCCGTTCACGTCATCTGTTATCCAGCATCGCAAAACCAGGTGGGTGGTGCTTGGGTGACAGCAGGGTCAAGCGTTCATCGCGCTTGGCCCTGCATCAAATTCAGTGTGGTTTGCCGCGATAGACCAAGCGATTCTTGCCAGCTTGTTGGCTAGCGCGCAGACCACTAAATTGGAGTGCCGATGGCCTGCCAGCAGCTTGCGAACCCAATCGGCCAAACTCCCTTTTTGCTTATCCAAGTGCATTAAGTAGATACGGGCACATTGAACAAACAAGCGTCGCTGGTTTCGATCTCCGCGCTTGCTGATGCCCAAAAGTACGGTTTTACCGCCAGTAGAATGCTGCTTTGGCACAAGTCCTATCGAGGCTGAATAGCCTCGACCACATTTGAACTGCTTGCCATCGCCCAACTCCGCAGCCAAGACGCTGGAGGTGATCGGGCCAACGCAGGGAATT
>NZ_JBJGXU010000174.1:0-590 GCF_045447305.1 Pseudomonas sp. D47
CCCCTGATCTTTCAACTGATAGACCTCACGCCTTAATTCACGATGCCAAGCGTCCAGGCTGCCGGTGATAAAGGGATTGCTTAAACGTTCGTACCAATCCGCCAAGCGGCGGGCCTTTTCGTCGTGTTCACTCATGATCCCCCCCTCAAATGTCCGTCATTCCACCGGGTGTAACGGCGCGGTGCGGTGCGAACCTGAGTCGCCCCCTAAGCATCGCGCAACTCCCGCCGCAAGATCTTGCCCACTGGCGTCATTGACAACGACTCACGCAACACAATGTGCTTGGGCACTTTGTACGCCGTGAAGTTTTCCTTGCAGTAGGCTTTCAGCTCTTCAAGGCTGACCCCCGATTCGCGGGCCACCACAAACAACTTCACCGCCTCCCCCGAGCGCTCGTCCGGCCCTCCATTCACGGTGCAGTTGGCGACGTTAGGGTGAGCCATCACGATGTCTTCGATTTCGTTCGGGTACACGTTGAAACCCGAGACGATGATCATGTCTTTCTTGCGATCAACGATGCGCACAAACCCGTCCGGGTCGATCACCGCAATGTCGCCGGACTTGAACCAGCCTTCGGCGGTGGCTTCCTG
>NZ_JBJGXU010000175.1:0-577 GCF_045447305.1 Pseudomonas sp. D47
GGGGATTGTTCCGCTGCGACTTGGAGGGCGGACAGGGGCAGTGGAAATGCATCACGTAATTTAAGTTTTTCGTACCAAGGATCGACCGAGCCGTTATAGGCTTTAGAAAGATCCAGCAGCGCAGGACCGCAATAGAAGTTCTCCACCTTGGCGTAGCCCTCGGCATCGAGCATCCCCGTATACTCTTGGTTCTGTCGATCAATCAATCGATAAACCAGCCCTGCATAAGGCCTGCCTTCTCCGTGCTCGTCCACAAGGCGAAAGCTCGTCCAGTGTCCACGTAAGGGGCAGCTCGCCACTTTGAATTCTTGACTGTCATCGTTCATCCCGATTACTCCTTGCAGTTGGGGTAGACCGTGCAGGTCTGGTCGTTCATTTGGAAGGTTTTGAAGGTGGGTGGTGTTTGACAGCTGATCCAACCTTCCTTAGGGATACATGGCTTCCACCCTTCAGGAAATTTGATCCATGTATCTCTGTAATAAGGCCGCTCCTCAGGGTTCACGCCGATGTCAAGATTGATGGTCTTGCCAGGCAACTGATCGCGCTGAACATAGGCGCCTGCGCCCTTGCAGATCAA
>NZ_JBJGXU010000176.1:0-573 GCF_045447305.1 Pseudomonas sp. D47
TGAAGTGCGCCCCAAAAGTTGGACAGCTAATGGTTAGGCTACCGCGGACCGGGTTCTGTAAGCCACAGGGCTCAGTCCGCCAAGCTTCGTTTTGATTCGCTTATGGTTGTAGTAATGGATGTACTTATCCAGCCCGGCCTGCAGCTGAGCAACGCTGTCGAAGCTTTCCCGATAGTAAAACTCCGACTTCAGGGTACCGAAAAAGCTTTCCATTGTGGCGTTGTCATAGCAGTTCCCTTTGCGAGACATGCTCTGTTCCAACCCGGCTTTTTCCAGTTTTTCCCGATACTTTGAGTGTCGATAGTGCCAACCCTGATCCGAGTGCAGCATGGGTTTGGCGCCTTCGGGCAAGCGCTCAAGGGCCAGCTCCAGCATGTCGCCTACCAAGGCGTATTGGGGGCGGACGGCGGTCTTATAGGCCACAATCTCTCCGTTGTACAAGTCCAGTACTGGGGACAGATACAGCTTTTTGCCGGCCACTTTGAACTCGGTGACATCGGTCACCCATTTCTGATTTGGTTGCTCAGCTTCGAACTGACGAGCCAGGATATTGGGCGATACCTCTCCCATTGG
>NZ_JBJGXU010000177.1:0-554 GCF_045447305.1 Pseudomonas sp. D47
GGCCGCATCACCGAGACCAAAGCTGGAGATAATCCAGGCAGCAGCCTGCTCTATCAGTAGTGTTGCCGCAGGCAATATTTTGGGGAGATTAGCGAAGCCGCACACTCAGACCCTCTTGGCCTTGGCTGGTAGCCCGGTGGGTGGCTGAAGACGTATTCTTACGTCCTCACAGCCTCACGTATGGCGTGTCGATACCCCAGCTATGGTTGCTGACTACGTATTGCTTGGCGATCACCAGATCGCCAAGTTACTGAATCAGGTCGTGAGCGATCTCTGCGCTCGTGAATGCCTGAGTCGAGAAAGGCGCTATTCTAATCGAATAATTTATGCGTATTGGATTAGTCTCGATATCAAAGAAGGTATGCCAACGGAAAAAAGAGAGTTTATGTACAGTAAAATTAACCACCAGGTCGGTACCGTCATTGCATTGTTTATTTGTGGCATGATTTCACTTCACGGTGGAATCACCTTGATTTACTTGAGCATGACCAGCGTAGCTTCGACCTCCCAGGAAATCCTGATGCTTTATCTGTCGGGATGTCTGGGTGTGGTGT
>NZ_JBJGXU010000178.1:0-549 GCF_045447305.1 Pseudomonas sp. D47
GCCGCGCTGGGCGGCAGAAGGTGGGTTAGGGTTTTGCTGCTTTCGCGTGCCCGACGCATACCTTGGTGGGCTCGCCGCGTTCGTCGAGGTGCGCGTGACACATGAACCCTTTCTGGTTGTGCTCCATGAACTCCGCATCACACGTGGTGATGGGTGACTGGTTGGCTATTGAGGCGAGGCGGTAAGCGCACCCATGACACGCGCCCGCCGGGTCGCACTTGCTGGCGATCATTACGCCCTGACAGGCGCCGATGATGGTGGGCAGGTTCACGCTGGTGAACTTATCGGGGTGGACGCCGCATTCTTGGATCAGCACCTGGTCGCTCATCTCGGCGCAGTTCTCCGCGACCGAATTGGCCATGCCGATCAGTTGCGCCGTGAACTCAACCAAACGGCGCTGTCCATGGATCTGCAGGTAAACTTCAAGCGCAGAGCGCCGCCCTTCCAGATCCAGCTGCGCCATGCCCGCCAGGTTCGAGGCATCACTTTTTTCCATGCTGTATTCACAGTTTGCAGGCATACGAATACCTCGCCCGCCGCTCACCGGCA
>NZ_JBJGXU010000179.1:0-532 GCF_045447305.1 Pseudomonas sp. D47
CCGGCCCTTGGCGTCGTAGGATTTGAAATGTTCAGCGCCGTCCGGATCAATGCGCTGCACCAGCCGCGCCCGCTGGTCATGGACATAAACTTCCTGGCTACCATCGGCGTTGTGAACCGTAACCTTGCCGCCGTCCTCCCACGCATACCGCGTGTCCATCTGTGAAAAGCTGGCCCAATGCCGAACACAGCGCGCCGCCTTACCAGCCCGTTCCCACTCCCAAAAGAAACTCGCCCCACCGGCCAACTGCCGCTCAAGAATGACGTGCTGATCGTCGTACCGATAAACCTCGCTTTCACCTACGGCATTGGTCGCTGAAACCAGTCGTCCAGCCTCGTCATAGGCGTAGGAAACAAGATTCTGCTCAGTCACCCATACGTAGGGTTCATACCCTTTGGCGCGATGAACCTGATAGTCCACCGCCACAATGCGACCCAGCTCATAGCGCAAGAACAACGAGCGCCCCGTACCGTTATCCAGCCGCTCAATCCGACCGGAACGATCACGCGAAATACGCAGCCGGTTGTCATAA
>NZ_JBJGXU010000018.1:0-102454 GCF_045447305.1 Pseudomonas sp. D47
ATCTTCAGTGTTTGAAGGGGTGTATTTCAAGGATATGAAAAAGGCGACCCGAAGGTCGCCTTTTGTCATTGCGCGTACTGCTTGCTCAACCCCGGCGGCACGCCGTGCACATCCGTCTCTTCCCATGGCCCATTCGGGCTGATGGAGCGGCTCCAGCCGTTGCTCCAGCGGTAGTAGGTGCGCTGGCGGTAGAAGGTGTCGGGCTGTTCTTCCAGCACATACACCTGCATCTTGCCGTCCCAGTGGCTGGCGGCGCCCGGTGGCGGGGCGAAGGTTGGCGATTTGCTCGGCACCGGTTTCGGCGGCGGGGTTACCGGGCCGGAAGGTTGGGTGCTCGGCTGGGTCGAGGGGCCCGACGGTGGGATGGTCGGGCCGGTGGGCGCCCCAGGTGGCCGATGGACCGCACAAGCGCTCAAGCCGAGTACCAGGCTGAGCAAGGTGATGCGTGCAAGAGCGGTCATAGGCGTTTCCTCGAATTACTTATCCGGACGATCGATGGTCAGCTGCTGCGTGGCAGTGGTGCTGCTGGCCAAGGGTTGGCTGCGGCCGATCCACTCGCCAGCGGTTGGAACACCTGCCCGGGATATGCGCGCAACCAGTTGGACTTCGGCGAAGTTCGACAGTTTCAACTGCGGCATCATCGCGTCCGCATCGCCCAGCTCGACGGTGACTGGCAGTTCGGCGACGGTGACGCGCTTGGCCGCCAACGGCGCTGGCGGGCCGCTGACCGCACGGGCGAAGATAAACACGCTGTCGGTTGGCAGGGCTTTGGCCTTGACCTCGGCGGACAAGTCGACACGCACTTTCATCACGGTTCTTTGCGCCACGGTGCCGCCGCTGTCCTTGAGCTTCTCGGCCGCGCGATCAATCCCGCCTTGCAGCGCGACACGGGAATTGTCTTGCGGTGGCAACTGCGCCAGCAGGCGGTTCCAGTAGTCGATGGCTTCCTGATAGCGCTGGCCTTCAAAGGCGGCGATACCCAGCAGGCCAAGGCTGGTGACTTCCTTCGGGTCCAGCTTCAAGGCTTCATCGGTCAGCGCCTGCACCTTGGGCGACCACTGCTTGTTGTCGGCAAAGTACTGCGCCTGCGCCCACTGGCCGAGCAGTTCCGGCTGGCGACCGGCCAGGGCCACGGTGCGTTCGAAGACTTTCGCCGCATCGGCCGAACGGTCCTGAGCCATGTAGGCGCGACCGAGGAAGTACAAGCCTTCCGGCGAATCCGGCTGAGCAGCGGCGGCACGTTCCAGGCGCTGGGTCATGTCTTGCATGGACACCGGCGGCTGGGCGAATTCGCGGGTCAGTGCGACCTTGTCGCTCGCCCCGTAATGCAGGTACAGCGCAATGCCCAGGACCGGCACTAGAAAAGCCGCCAAAAAAGGCAGCGGTTTGCCCAGGCGCGATTCGCGGGGCTTTTCCACACCTTCGGTGTCGGCCAGCAATTCGCGGGCAGCCTCGGCGCGGCCGGTGTCGAGTTGCACGGCATTGAGCACGCCTTCGTCCTGCTGCACTTGCAACTCGGCCACGCGTTCTTGGTAGAGCGCCACGTTCAGCGCGGTGCGATCCTCTTCTCGCTGGGCACGGCGGCCGCGCAATACAGGGATCAACAGGAAACTCAGGGCAATCAGGAGCAGCAACCCTGCGGCGAGCCAAAAATCAATCATCAGTCTTGGTGTCCAGCAATTGGTCGAGGCGTTTGCGCTCTTCAGGAGAGAGCGCGTCGGAACCATCAGTAGGTGCGGCGCGGCGACGGCGTACGATCACAGCCATGACCACCACGCCGGCCAGCAACAGCCCGGCGGGGCCGAACCAGAGCAGCGCGGTCTTGCCGGTGAGGGCCGGTTTGTAGCGCACAAAATCGCCGTAGCGGTCGACCATGAAGTCGATGATCTGCTGGTTGTCCTTGCCCTCCCCCAGCATGCGAAAGATCTCTTTGCGCAGGTCGGCGGCGATGGGCGCGTTGGAGTCGGCGATGTCCTGGTTCTGGCACTTGGGGCAGCGCAGTTCCTTGGTCAGTTCGCGAAAACGCTCACGGTCACCGTCCTTGGCGAATTCGTAGGTGTCGATGGCGGCGTGGGCCACGCCGGCCAATCCGAGTGCGAGAACAGCAGCGGCTAACAGGCGCTTCATGGCTTGGCCTCATCGACCAGCGCCTGGTACTTGGCGGCGAGTTGCTCGCGCCACACCACTTCGTCGATCACGCCGACGTACTTGTCACGGATCACGCCTTTGGCATCGATAAAGAAGGTTTCCGGGGCGCCGTACACGCCAAGGTTCAAACCGAGGTTGCCGTCTTCATCGCGAATATCCAGCAGGTACGGGTTGTGAAACTCCGCCAGCCACTTCAAGGCCGCCGCATTGTCGTCCTTGTAGTTGATGCCGTAGATCACCACACCCTTCTCGGCCAGCTTGTTCAGCACCGGGTGCTCGACCCGGCACGAGATGCACCAGGTCGCCCACACGTTGACCAGCGCCGGTTTGCCCAGCAGGTCGGCCTGCGTCAGGGTCTTGTCGCCCTGCACCGTCTTCAGGCTGAACGCCGGGAACGGCTTGCCGATCATCGCCGAAGGCAGCTCGGCCGGGTCCAGGTACAAGCCGCGATACAGGAACACCGCCATCACCAGAAAGGCCGCCAGCGGTAACACCATCAACCAACGCTTCATGCCGCCGCTCCTTGCAGACCGAGGGCTTCACGCACCCGGCTCTTGACCTTGACCCGATAACGCCGGTCCAGCGCGGCCAGCAAGCCCCCAAACCCGGTGAGCAAACCGCCGAACCAGATCCAGCGCACGAACGGTTTCACATGCACGCGCACGGCCCAGGCACCGTCGCCCAGCGGTTCGCCCAGCGCCACATAGAGGTCGCGGGTGAAACCGGCGTCGATGCCGGCCTCGGTCATCATTGAGTTTTGTACGGTGTACAGGCGTTTTTCCGGGTGCAGCACGGCCACTTCCTTACCTTTGCGCACGACACGCACAGTGCCTTTGTCCGACGTGAAGTTCGGCCCTTCGAAGTGCTTGGCGCCTTCGAAAATGAAGTGGTAACCGGCCAGGTCCATGGACTCGCCCGGCGCCAGGCGCAGGTCGCGTTCGGCGCTGTTCTGACTGGAGAGCACCACGCCCAAGGCGCACACGGCGATGCCGATGTGGGCGATCTGCATGCCCCAGTAGCTGCGGGTCAGGGTTGGCAGGCCTTTGATCAGGCCTTTGTGGCGGGTCTTGTCGGCGATATCGCGCACGCCGGCCAGCAATACCCAAGCGGCGAGCAGGAAGGTGGCAAGCACTGCCCAATTGAAGTCACCGTAGGCAAAGCCTGCGATCACCGCCAAGGCCACACTGCCGAGTAGCACCGGCATCAACATGCCCACCAGCCATTTCACCGGGGTGTCTTTCCAGCGCACCAGCATGCCGACCGCCATCACCACCATCAACAGGCCCATCAACGGGATAAACAAAGCGTTGAAGTACGGTGGGCCCACGGACAGCTTGGCGCCGCTCAACGCATCCAGCGCCAGCGGGTACAAGGTGCCAAGCAGGATCATCGACGCGGCCACCACCAGCACCAGGTTGTTGCCCAGCAGCAAGGTTTCCCGCGACCACAGGTTAAAGCCGACCTGGCTCTTGACCACCGGCGCACGCAGGGCGAACAAGGTGAGTGAGCCGCCGACTACAAACAGCAGGAAGATCAGGATGAATACGCCGCGCGCAGGGTCGGAAGCAAACGCGTGCACCGAGGTCAACACACCCGACCGCACCAGGAACGTGCCGAGCAGGCTGAGGGAAAATGCGGCAATCGCCAGCAGCACCGTCCAGCTTTTGAACACGCCGCGTTTTTCGGTAACCGCCAGCGAGTGAATCAGCGCGGTGCCTACCAGCCATGGCATGAACGAGGCGTTTTCCACGGGGTCCCAGAACCACCAGCCGCCCCAGCCGAGTTCGTAATAGGCCCACCACGAGCCCAAGGTGATGCCGATACCGAGGAACGCCCAGGCCACAATGGTCCACGGCCGCGACCAGCGCGCCCAGGCCGCATCGAGGCGCCCGCCGAGCAAGGCGGCGATGGCGAAGGCGAAGGCTACCGAGAAACCGACGTAACCCATGTAGAGCATCGGCGGGTGCACGATCAAGCCGATGTCTTGCAGCAGCGGGTTGAGGTCATGCCCGTCCACCGGGATCTGCGGCAGCATGCGGCTGAACGGGTTGGAGGTCATGATCAGGAACAACAGGAAGCCGATGCTGATCATGCCCATCACCGCCAGCACCCGCGCCAGCATGACTTGCGGCAGTTGGCGCGAGAACACCGACACCGCGAAGGTCCAACCGCCGAGGATCAAGGCCCACAGCAGCAACGAACCTTCGTGGGCGCCCCACACGGCGCTGAACTTGTAGTACCAAGGCAGCGCGCTGTTGGAGTTGTTGGCGACATAGGCGACGGAAAAGTCGTCGGTCATGAAGGCGTAGGTCAGGCAACCAAACGCGAACAGCAGAAAGGCAAACTGGCCCCAGGCGGCTGGCTGCGCCAGGCTCATCCACAGGCGGTCGCCGCGCCAGGCGCCGAGCAACGGCACGATGGCCTGGACGACGGCAAAGCACAGGGCGAGGATCATCGCCAACTGGCCCAACTCCGGAATAAACAGTGCGGACGTCATGGCTTAGCCCTCCTTCGCAGGCTGTGAAGTTGCGCTCGGGGCGGATTGGCCGCTGTCTTTCAAAGCTTTGGTGACCTCGGGCGGCATGTATTTCTCATCGTGCTTGGCCAGTACTTCATCGGCCACCACCACGCCATCGGCGTTGAGCTTGCCCAAGGCGACGATGCCCTGGCCTTCGCGGAACAGGTCCGGGAGGATGCCGCGATAGGTGATGGTCACGGCCTTGTTGAAGTCGGTGACCACGAAAGTCACGTCGAGGGAATCGCCGGAACGCTTCAAAGAGCCCTTCTCTACCATGCCGCCGGCGCGGATACGTGTGTCGACAGGCGCTTCGCCATTGGCGATCTGGGTCGGGGTGTAAAACAGGTTGATGTTCTGCTGCAAGGCGCTCAAGGCCAGGGTCACGGCTATGCCGACGCCGGCCATGATGGCAAGGATGATCAACAGACGCTTTCTACGCAGCGGATTCACTTATCGGTCTCCCGGCGCAAACGACGCGCCTCTTGTTGCAGGTAACGCTTGCGGGCCAGGATCGGCGCGGCGACGTTGAGGGCCAGTACGGCAATGCAGATGCCGTAGGCCGTCCAGACATACAGGCCGTGGTGGCCCATGGCGAGAAAATCACTGAAAGAGTTGAAGCTCATCCACGCGCTCCCAGGCTGTTTTGCACTTCGGCCTTGACCCAACTGGTGCGGGCTTCACGCTTGAGCACTTCCAAGCGCATGCGCATCAGCAGCACGGCGCCGAAGAAGCAGTAGAACCCCAGCACCATCAGCAGCAGCGGCGCCCACATTTCCACGGGCATGGCCGGCTTTTCGGTGAGGGTGAAGGTGGCGCCCTGGTGCAGGGTGTTCCACCACTCCACCGAGTATTTGATGATCGGGATGTTGATCACGCCGACGATGGCCAGTACCGCGCAGGCTTTGGCGGCGCTGTCGCGGTTACTGATGGCATTGCCCAGGGCGATCAGGCCGAAGTACAGAAACAGCAGGATCAGCATGGACGTGAGGCGCGCATCCCACACCCACCAAGAGCCCCAGGTCGGTTTGCCCCAAATCGCGCCGGTGACCAGCGCCACGGCGGTCATCCACGCGCCGATGGGCGCGGCGCATTGCAGGGCCACGTCGGCCAGCTTCATCTTCCACACCAGGCCGACGATGCCGCACACCGCCAGCATCACGTAGCAGGACTGCGCCAGCATCGCGGCGGGCACGTGGATATAGATGATGCGAAAGCTATTGCCTTGCTGGTAGTCCGGCGGCGCGAAGGCCAGGCCCCAGACCAGGCCGGTGCCGATCAGCAACAGGGCTGCGATGCTCAACCACGGCAGCAGCTTGGCGCTGATGCCGTAAAACCATTTGGGCGAGCCGAGCTTGTGAAACCAGGTCCAGTTCATTGCTGTTTCCATCACGGTGGCTTCTCGTCAGGCAAGAAGCTCAGGGCCTTTCTTATGTTGAAGAGCTGATTATGTCGCTTAACCAGACCTCATTATTCGCCGACGCTGATCTTCAGGCCAGCCGCTATAGCAAAGGGTGTCAGGGTTACCGCCAGGGCGGTCAGGCTGCCAAGCCACAAGAGGTAACCGGTCGCCGGCATGCCCATGAGCGCGGCCTGCAAGGCACCGCTGCCCAGGATCAACACCGGGATGTACAAAGGCAGAATCAGCAGGGCCAACAACAGACCGCCCCGCTTCAAACCGACGGTCAACGCTGCGCCCACCGCCCCCAACAGGCTGAGCACCGGCGTGCCGAGCAACAAGGAAAGCAGCAATACCGGCAGGCATTCGACGGGCAAGCCCAGCATCATCGCAAGCAGCGGTGAGAGCAAGACTAGCGCCAAGCCGGAAAAAGCCCAGTGTGCCAGTACCTTAGCCAGTACCAGAAGTGGCAGAGGGTGCGACGAAAGGACCCACTGCTCAAGAGAACCGTCTTCAAAATCACTGCGGAACAGCCCGTCCAGCGAGAGCAGGACGGATAAAAGCGCTGCTACCCACACTAACCCTGGGGACAAGGTTTGCAACAGTTTAGTCTCGGGGCCGACCGCCAACGGGAACAGCGCGATGACGATGGCGAAAAATACCAGTGGGTTGGCCAATTCAGCCGGGCGACGGCACAACAACCGCGCTTCACGGGCGACCAACAGGGCGAACACACTCATACCGACCACCGGCCCAAGTCCAGGTCGCGGTAACCGGCTGGCATGCGCGTCAGGGTGTGGTGAGTCGTGAGCACCACCAAGCCGCCCTGCTCGCAGTGCCGGGCCAGGTGCTCTTCAAGCTGGGCGACGCCTTGTTTGTCGAGGGCGGTGAAGGGTTCGTCGAGAATCCACAATGGCGGGCCGGGCAGGTACAAACGCGCCAAGGCCACGCGGCGTTGCTGGCCGGCGGACAGGGTGTGGCAGGGCACGTCTTCAAAACCCTTGAGGCCGACAGCCGCCAGCGCTTGCCAGATGGCGTCGCGAGAAGCCGGGTGATGCAGGGCGCTGAGCCAGCTGAGGTTTTCTTCCGGCGTGAGCACGTCCTTGATGCCGGCAGCGTGGCCGATCCAGACAAGGTTGCGGGCCAACTCCGTGCGTTGTTCGTTGAGTGGCTTGCCGTTCAGTCGCACCTCACCGGCCGTCGGCTGCATCAAACCGGCCAGCAGGCGCAGCAAACTGGTCTTGCCGCTGCCGTTCGGGCCGCTGATTTGCACCATGTCGCCGCCCGTCAGACGCAGTTCGAGGTGCTCGAACAGCAGTCGCAGGTCGCGTTCACAGGCAAGCGCTACGGCTTCAAGAAGAGGGCTGGTCAAGAGATCGCGGGCCTTTACGGTTCAAGTCGGCGGTGCAGCGGCCGTTATAGAGAGATGCACAATAACGGCTTTGGCGACCGATTTTAGAGAGCTGGATCAAATAGTTGTGAGGTTTTTACCGCTCTCTTTGCAGACGGGCGGCATTATACATGTGATGCCCTACTCTAAAGAGGGCAATTTCCCCAGAGACGACGCGCACGATGACCGGTGAGATCAACCTTCCTACGCTGCCTCCTGCCCCGGTGACCAGCCCTGCCCCGCTGCCGCCGACCGGTGAGTTGCTCAAGCTGCTGGAGCCGCAGACCGGCCTGATCAACCCTGGGAAAACCGTCAACGCCGAGGTGATTGCGCTTAAACAAGGCGGCGAAGCCTTTCAGCTGTTGCTCAAGTTGACCCTCGAAGGCGGCCGCCAAACCTTGGTGCAGGCCAGCAGTGCCCAGCCTTTGCCGTTGGGCAGTAACGTGGCGGTTAGCCAGACACCAACCGGCAACCTGACCATCACCTTGCAGCAAGCTTTGAGCGCCAATGTGGCGGCCCTGACCCGCATCGACACCACGCAAATGCCGGAGGGCACGCTGTTGCAAGCCAAGGTGCTGACCACGCAGATGCTGCCGCAAGGCACCACGCAACCGGCCATCTACCGCTCGCTGGTCACCGTGCTCAATAACGCCCTGGCCGGCACCACGCTAACGCTCGAAAGCCCGCAACCGCTGCGGGTCGGCAGCTTGCTCAGCGCCGTAGTGCAAAACGCGCAGACCTTGAACTTCGTGCCGTTGAGCGGGCTCAAGGATCAATTGGCCGTCGCGCAACAGCTCTCGACCCAGCAAAGCCGCCAGGGCTCGCTGGATGCAGTGTTCACCGCGCTGCAAAACCTGCCACGTGGCGACAGCACCTCGGCCGACCTGCGCGCGGCTGCCGACCGCTTACTCGCGGCCTTGCCCGACCTGGCCCAAGTCAGCAACCCCAAGGTGCTGGCGCAAGTGATCCAGAACAGCGGTGCCTTTTTAGAAGCCAAATTACTCGCCGGGCAAAACCCGCAAATTCCGCCATTGGACATGAAGGGCGCACTGTTGCGCCTGGTCGCCGACCTGCTGCCGGCCCTGCCCGCCAGCACCAATCTGAGTGCGATACTGGCCGCCAATACGCTGGCCCAGGTGTTGCCCAACTTCGTGCGCAGCCCGCTGAACACGCTCGGCCAGGTCAGCGCCAAACAAATACCCGCCGGCTTCCCATTGCCCGAACGGCTGATGGCGAAACTGGAAGGCGAAGGTGACCTGGAAAACCTGCTGCGCCTGGCCGCCGGGGCGATTTCGCGCCTGCAGAGCCACCAACTGTCGAGCCTGGAACAGACCGGCACCACCGCCGACGGCCGCCTGCAAACCACCTGGCAGTTGGAAATCCCCATGCGCACCCTGCAGGACATCGTACCGTTGCAAGTCAAGTTCCAGCGCGAAGAACCGGCGCCGGACAAAGACCAGCCCGAGCGCAAAGACAAAAAAGACCCCAAACAGATGCTCTGGCGCGTCGAGCTGGCCTTCGACATGGAGCCGCTGGGGCCATTGCAGGTTCAAGCGCAGCTGACGCAGGGCAAATTGTCCAGCCAGCTATGGGCCTCTCGGCCGTTTACGGCCAGCTTGATCGAGAGCCACTTAACCAGTTTGCGTGAGCGCCTGGTGACCTCGGGCATCAATGTTGGCGATCTGGATTGCCACCTCGGCACCCCGCCACGCGGGCCAAGAACCGGCCTGGAACAGCGCTGGGTGGATGAAACCGCATGAAAAACCCTACCCCGCCGCGCCAGGCGATTGCCCTCAAGTACGACGGCCAGCAAGCGCCGACCCTGACGGCCAAGGGTGACGATGCCCTGGCCGAAGCCATCCTGAAGCTGGCGCGGGAAAATGAAGTGCCTATCTATGAGAATGCCGAGCTGGTCAAGCTGCTGGCGCGCATGGAACTGGGAGACAGTATCCCGGAGGAGTTGTACCGCACGGTGGCGGAGATCATTGCGTTTGCGTGGACGCTGAAGGGCAAGTTCCCGGTGGGGTATGACCCGGATGCGGGGCCAGTGGAGCGGGATGTGACCGAGCGTGGGGATGATTACTAAAGACTCGGACCCCATACCCCTTGTGGCGAGCGGGCTTGTAGTGGCGAGCGGGCTCGCCACTACAAGCCCTCCCACATTTAGATCTCTATTGTCAGTTCAGGACTTCGCTCAGGGGAATGAAATTGACGCGGTCGCCGATAGCCAACGTCGTCCCTTCCAGCACCTCCACAAACCCTTCGGCCCACGCCGCGCTGCGCAGTACGCCGGAGCTCTGGTTGCGGTAGATGATCGCCTTGCCCTGCTCGATCCGCCCGCGCAGGTATTCGCGACGGTTGCCGGGTTTGGGCCATACGAACCCTGCCGGTACTTCGAACCGCAGCGGCTCGACGTCTTGCACACCTTGGCGGCGCAGCAGATAAGGCCGCGCCAGCAGCGCAAAGGTCACCAGGGTCGAGGCTGGGTTGCCAGGCAGGCCGATCACCGGCACACCGCGAAAGTGGCCGAAGGTCAATGGTTTGCCGGGTTTGATCGCCAGCTTCCACAGGGCCAGTTCGCCCTCTTCGCGCAGGGCGATACCGAGGAAGTCCGCCTCGCCCACTGACACACCGCCAGTCGACAGAATCAGGTCGACATTGCCCAGGTCCGCCAGGCGTTTGCGGGTTTTTTCCAGGTCATCCGGCAGAATCCCGGCATCAATCACTTCACAGCCCATTCGCGCCAACCAACTGCACAGCACGCGGCGGTTGCTGTTGTAGATCTGGCCCGGGCCCAGCGGCAGGCCGGGCTCGATCAACTCGTCACCGGTAGAAAGCACGGCCACGCGCACCCGGCGCACCACGTTCAGGCGGTCGTGGCCCAGGGACGCAGCCAGGCCCAGTTCGATCGGGCCCAAGCGCGTGCCCGCGGTCAACACCAACTCGCCTACAGTAGTTTCCTGGCCTTGCGGGCGGATGTTCTGGTCCACCTGTAGCGGCTCGGTGAAGCTCACGCGCTCGTCGGCGTGGACCACGGCGTTTTCCTGCATCTCCACGCAATCGGCGCCTTCGGGCACTGGCGCCCCGGTAAAGATGCGCGCGCAGGTGCCGGCGGCCAAGGGCTGCGGCGCCTGGCCTGCGAAGATGCGCTGGCTGACGGGCAAGGGCTCGCCGACCCAGTCCGCAAGGCGCAGGGCGTAACCGTCCATGGCGCTGTTGGGCCAAGGCGGCAGGTCGAGGGTGGAGACTAAATCCTGCGCCAGCACGCGGCCGTCGCAGTCGGCCAAGGGCAGTACGTGCGGCTCACGGATCGGCGCGGCTTCGGCCATGTCCAGCAGTTGACGCAACGCGTCTTCCACCGGCATCAGCGCGCCGGTCTTGCCGGGCTTACCCACGGGATTGGCAGGGTTCAGCCTGCTTCAGGTGAGGGACGAAGTTGCACGGGCGGTGGCGGTTATCCAGTTGCTCGGCAAGGATGCCGTCCCAGCCGGTGCGCACCGCGTTGGTGGAGCCCGGCAGGCAGCACACCAGCGTGCCATTAGCCAGGCCGGCCAGCGCGCGCGATTGCACAGTGGAGGTGCCGATATCGGCCACGGAGATCTGGCGGAACAACTCGCCAAAACCGTCGACCTGTTTGTCCAGCAGGCAACTTACCGCTTCGGGCGTGCTGTCGCGGCCGGTGAAGCCGGTGCCGCCGGTGATCAGCACCACTTGCACCACGTCTTCGGCGATCCAGTGGGCGACTTGGGCGCGAATCTTGTAGAGATCGTCCTTGAGCAGCACGCGCTCGACCAGGCTGTGGCCGGCGGCGGTCAGCCGGTCGACGAAGACCTGGCCCGAGGTGTCGGTGTCCAGGGTACGGGTGTCGCTGACGGTCAGTACAGCAATATTCAGGGGTACGAAGGGCGCATCAGCCTTGGCGTTCATGGCTCGGTCCGGTTGTCGAAGGAACAGCCCGATGTTATATCACACAGGCCCTATTTACCTGCCCCAGCGGAACCGCCATGTCTCTCGATGCTTCGCCCCTGCCCTGTTCGATTTTGCTGCTGGCCGGTGGCCGCGGCCAACGCATGGGCGGCCAGGACAAAGGCCTGCTGCCCTGGCATGGCCAGCCCCTGATCGCGCACTTGCAGCGCCTGACACGGCCGCTCACGGATGACTTGATCATCTCGTGCAACCGCAACCATGACCACTATGCGCCCTATGCCGACCAGTTGGTGAGTGACGACAGCCCGGACTTCCCCGGCCCGCTGGCAGGCATCCGCACCGGATTAGCCGCCGCGCGTCATGCGCATTTGCTGATACTGCCGTGTGATGTGCCAAACATCGACGTGGGACTGCTCACCGACCTGCGTGAGATTGCACGCCGCAACCCGCAGCTACCGGTGATGGTGCGCCATGGTGAGTTCTGGGAACCCTTGATCTGCATCATCCCGACATACCTGCAAACCGAGGTAAAACGGGCCTGGGACGCCGGCGAACGTAGCCCCCGCAAGCTTTTTTTGCACCTGGGTGGCGTGGGCCTGGAGTGCCCGGCTGAAGACCCGCGCCTGGCCAACTTGAATACACCGAAGCTGTTGCACCCAGGCATCGGCGTGTCAGAATGAACCTCGAACAAGGAACTTTGTCGGCGCCGCGCGCGTCACAAGGTCAGCAATTTAAAAGAATTCTCTCGGAGACACACACATGACTCAACGGACCATCGCCGCTCTCATGCTTGCACTGGGCCTCGCCACGCTTGCCGGTTGCGCCTCGCCTACAGTGATCACCCTGAATGACGGTCGCGAAATCCAGGCCGTCGACACCCCTACATACGACAAGGCTTCGGGCTTCTATGAGTTCAAACAACTTGACGGTAAGCAGACCCGCATCAACAAAGATCAGGTTCGCACCGTTAAAGACCTGTAAGTCTTAGCGTTTGCCAACAAGGCCCGCCATGTGCGGGCCTTGTCGTTTCTGGGGGTTACCAGTCGAGGGTGATCTGGCTGCGAAAATCACGCTGTTCGCCGGTCACCGGGTCGATAAAGCGTACGCCTTGGGCCAGCAGTTTGAGTGGGTTGGCGTAGTCGTCCTCGGCGTCCTTGATCACGTCAGGGTAGAACGGGTCATTGCAGATACTCGCCCCAAGCGCGGTCATGTGCACCCGCAGTTGGTGCTTCTTGCCGGTCACGGGGAATAGGCCGTAGCGCCATAGGTCGCCGTTTTTCTCGCGTACTTCCACGGCAGTTTCAGTGTTGCTGGCGCCGGGCCCTTCCTGCATGCGGAAGAACGGCTCGCCATCCACCAGACGGCTTTTGTGCACCCTGGGGAAGGTCAGGTTCGGCAAGGCTGGGGCGATGGCTTCGTAGAATTTGTCGATGCGACGCGTAGGGAACAGCTGTTGATACGCCGAACGGCTTTGCGGGTTGGCGCTGAACAGCACCAGCCCTGCGGTGTGCCGGTCGATACGGTGCAAGGGCACCAAAGAGGGGTTATCCAGGCGACGGATCAAACGGCGCAGCAGGGTCTGCTCGACGTACTCACCGGCTGGCGTCACCGGCAGAAAGTGCGGTTTGTCGGCGACCACCAGGTGCTCGTCGGCGTACAGGATGGTTTCCTGAACCGGGATCACCTTTTCATTCGGCACTTCGCGGAAGTAGTAGATGCACAGGCCTTCCTTGTAGGCCAGGCCTAGGCTGATCGGCGTACCGTTGATGTCGAGTACCCGACCACGGGCGATGCGGTCCAGCCAGTGTTCACGGCTGATCGCCGGGAAGTGCTCGCACAGGCAGTCCAGCACCGTCGCCCAGGGGCCAGGCGGCAAATACAGCGTGCTGGCTTGGTGTTGCGAAGCGGAAAAACCGGATGTGGACATGAAAATGCTCGAGGCCTGGAAAATCAGGCAGGCATTATCCCGCATGGAGCACGATGGAGCCTAGGGCGGATCTCAGGCCTTGGCCAATTGCGCGCGCAGGACCGGCGAGGCGCTGGCGGCGTCGGTGAATTCCTTGAGCCAGCGCAGCACGTCCACCGCTTCCCAGCGGCCGGGATCGTAAAGCGCGTACAGCAAGCCCTGATAACCCACCACATCCAACTGCTTGTGGTAACCGGCGCGCTGGAACAACGCCTCGATCTCGGCAAAGCAGGTATTGAAATGCACTTTATTAAACGGCGTCTTGCCTTCCGTGACCAGGCCATCTAGGCGCAGCTCGTTCACCGCGTCGCGCACGACGTCGGCGGACATGCGATTGACGCTGCTTTTCAGTTGTTCAACATTCACCACGGGCGTTCCCTCTATTCCATCACTGTACAAGCATACAGTAACGTAATATTTGGAAACCCACCATCGGAGAAAACTTAAGAAAGGAAGGCAACAATCTGTCCAGTGTCGAATGGCCAGTCCAGTTCTGCCCCGGTATCCACCCGGCGAAGCACCGGAATCCGCAGGCCGTAGGCTTCGGTCAGATCATCGGGGTCGGTGATATCCACCAGTTCTACCAGCAACCCATGTTCGACGAGTGGCATGATTTCGACTTCGGCGATCTCACAAAGATGGCAACCCAGGGTGCCGAATAACTGGCATTCAGGAAGCATGGCGAATGGGCCTGATCAGAAAGTGGGACTTTATTCTATGCCCAGCGAATACCTGTGGCGAGCGGGCTTGCCCCGCGTTGGGCTGCGAAGCGGCCCCAGTGCGGCTGATGCGGCTTCCCGGTTAAAACTTGCTCACAGGTTTTCAGGCCGCTTCGCGCCCCAACGCGGGGCAAGCCCGCTTGCCACCACAAGCCCACTTAACCCACACAACCCCTGACACAGATCAGCATGGCCTATAACTGATTCAGCGATTCTCGCGCCTTTTTGTCCATTCAACCTGCAAGGAAGCTGCTCGTGTTCGCCAACCTGCTGATCATTCTGGCCTCATCCCTGGTGGTGATTGCGCTGTTTCGCCGGCTGCAACTGCCGCCCGTGCTGGGCTACCTGTGCGTGGGCCTGGCTGTGGGGCCCACCGCACTGGACTGGGTGAATGACAGCGAAGACCTGCCCGACCTCGCCGAACTGGGGGTGGTGTTCCTGCTGTTTTCCCTCGGGTTGGAATTTTCCCTGACCAAGATGCTCGCGCTGCGCAGCGTGGTGTTTGGCCTGGGCAGTTTGCAGGTACTCGGTTGCGGGGTGTTGTTGGGCGGCGTGCTGATGGGCTTCGGCCTGGCACCTGGCGTCGCGCTGTTGCTCGGCGCGGGCTTGGCGCTGTCCTCCACGGCTATCGTCAGCAAGGAGTTGACCAGCCTCGGGGAAATCTTCAGCAGCCATGGCCAGAACGCGATTGGCGTGTTGCTGTTCCAGGACGTGGTGGCGGTGTTGCTGCTGACGTTGGTGCCGGTGTTTGCCGGTAGCAGCGAGCAAGCCTGGTATTGGGCGCTGCCGCTGACCCTGGGCAAAACCGTGTTGTTGTTCGTCGGCCTGCTATTGGCCAGCCGCTGGTTACTGCCACGTCTGTTCCATGAAGTCGCCGCTTCGCACTCGGCAGAGTTGTTTGTGCTGTTGGCGCTGGTGATCGTGTTGCTTACCGCCTGGCTCACGCATTTGCTGGGCCTCTCCCCTGCGCTCGGCGCTTTTCTGGCCGGCATGCTGTTGGGGGAAAGCCACTACCGGCATCAGATCGAAGCGGATATCCGGCCGTTTCGCGACATTCTGCTGGGGCTGTTTTTCGTCAGCATCGGCATGCTTATCGACCTGCAGTTATTCATCAGCCACAGCCTGTTGATCCTCGGCCTGACCCTCGCACTGATGCTAATCAAGGGCTGCGTCGTGGCGGCCCTGGTCAAGCTGCGCGGCAGCGACAGTGAAACCGCGTGGCGCAGCGGCCTGGCCCTGGCGCAAGGGGGCGAGTTCTGTTTTGCGTTGATGGCACAGATGCAACAGAGCCAGCTGATCCCGGACGAATTCAATGGGTTGCTGCTTGCCGCCACTTTCTGCTCGATGTTGCTGACCCCGCTGTTACTGCGCGCGGCCCCCACGCTTGCCCTGCGCCTGCACCGCAAGCCCAATCAGCAGGTGCAGCTGGAAGAAATCACCGCACTCAATGCCGAGTTACGCGGCCACGCCGTGATTTGCGGGTACGGTCGGGTCGGGCAGTCCATCGGTCGATTTCTACGCCAGGAGCAACAGGCGTTTATCGCCCTGGATGACGACCCCGAGCGTGTGAATGAAGCCGCCACCGAAGACAGCAGCGTGCATTACGGCGACTGCCGCCGTGGTGCCCTGCTCTGCGCGGTCGGCCTGGAACGTGCGCGGTTGGTGGTCATCGCCGTGGATAACAGCGATGTCGCCCTGACGGTGCTGAAAGAGGCGAGAAGGTTCAACCCACAAGTCCCCATCCTCGTGCGCACTCGCGATGACAGCCAACTGGCTGAGCTGAAAGCGGCAGGCGCCAGTGAAGTGGTGCCTGAGCTGTTGGAGTCGAGCTTGATGCTCGCCTCTCACGCCTTGATCCTGCTGGGCCTGCCGGACCAACAGGTGCAAGCGCGGGTGAATGAGGTGCGGCATAGCCGCTATCGCCTGCTGCACGGTTTCTACCCGGAGAGAGAAGCACCGATTAATCCTGACTGACCGAGCCAATCTTGTGGATCGATAGGTCCGCGCCGTAGTACTCCTGCTCCTGGCTCAGGCGCAGCCCGTGCACACGCTTAATCACGCCATACACCAGCAGGCCGCCGAGCAGCGCCACCACCACGCCAAGGGCGGTGCCGATCAACTGGCTGATCAGGCTTACGCCACCCAGGCCGCCGAGGGCGGTTTGGCCAAAGATGCCGCATGCGATGCCGCCCCACACGCCGCATAGGCCGTGCAACGGCCACACACCTAGCACGTCGTCGATCTTCCAGCGATCCTGGGCCGCGATGAAGCACCACACAAACAAACCGCCGGCGACCGCACCGGTGACCAGCGCGCCCACCGGGTGCATCAGGTCGGAGCCGGCGCAAATCGCCACCAGCCCGGCGAGCGGGCCGTTATGCAAAAAGCCCGGGTCATTACGACCGATCACCAAGGCGGCGACCGTGCCGCCGACCATCGCCATCAGCGAGTTAACCGCCACCAGCCCGCTGACGCCGTTGAGGGTTTGCGCACTCATTACGTTAAAGCCGAACCAGCCGACAATCAGGATCCACGAGCCCAGCGCCAAAAACGGAATACTCGACGGCGCGAAGGCCACCAGCCGCCCTTCACGGTATCGCCCGTTACGCGGCCCCAGCAGCAACACGGCCGCCAGCGCCAGCCAGCCGCCCATGGCGTGCACCACCACGGAGCCGGCAAAGTCATGGAAACTGGCACCCAAGGTCGCCAGCAGCCAGGCTTGCAGGCCGAAGTTGCCGTTCCAGACTATGCCTTCAAAAAACGGGTAGATAAACGCCACGATCAGCGCGGTGGCGCACAGCTGCGGGGCGAACTTTGCCCGTTCGGCTATGCCCCCGGAAATGATCGCCGGAATGGCCGCGGCGAACGTCAGCAGGAAGAAGAACTTCACCAGGCCATAGCCATGATCGGCACTGAGCACCGCGGCCGGTTGCATGAAGCTCACGCCGTAGGAGATCCAATAGCCTATAAAGAAATAGGCCAGGGTGGAGATGGCGAAGTCGCTGAGGATCTTCGACAAGGCATTCACCTGGTTTTTCTGGCGCACGGTGCCGACTTCCAGGAACGCGAAGCCGGCGTGCATAGCCAGGACCATGACCGCACCGATCAGGATGAACAGGGTGTTGGAGCTGTGGACGAGGGTGTCCACTGCACTTTGCAAATTTTCCATGGAGGTTGGCAGGCCTGCAATAAGGCAAAAAGCACCAAAGCGGTTCAAGCCAGTATTTCGCGCACTAAATTGGCACCACCGGCCCCGCCCCTCTTCAGAGGGCGTGAACCGCTTTAGCGCAGCGATCAACACAACAGGCCGTTGCCGACAGGGTTTTTCCGCGAGTTTCAGTTATTTAGGGTAAGGTTTTTGTAGGCATTCGCCTCAACCGCCCGGATTCAGCGCAGGCCCCGGGGCCTGCGCACCAAGGCAAAGCAAAAGCTGTACCAGACAATTGCAGTGAACCTTCACCGATACTGGTGACTCGAAAACTGACGTAACTAAAATATGTACAGATCAGCCAATCACGGAGATACCCATGGCCAGAAGAACTGCAAAGACTGCGCAAGAAATACTGATGGCGGATTTTCAAACCCTGGTCAGTGACACTGAAAGGTTGCTGGACGACACCGCCGTGCTGGCCGGTGACCAGGCTGATGAGCTGCGCACCAAGATTCACGAAAGCCTGCTCAAGGCCCGCGAAACCCTGCAACTGACCGAAGACTCCCTGCGCGAACGCGGCCAGGCGGCCGTCACCGCCACCGAAGATTACGTGCAAGCCAACCCTTGGCAGTCGGTGGGCATTGCCGCCGGCGTGGGCTTTTTGATCGGTCTGCTGGCTACAAGGCGCTAATACCATGTCTATCGGCGAATCCGGCTCGTCCACGAGCTCAAGCTCCACTTCCCGACGCCTGGGCGCGGCCGTTCTGGGCTTGCTGCACAGCCACGTCGAATTGTTTGGCATAGAGTTGCAGGAGCAGAAATCCCGCACGGTCAGCTTGTTGTTGTTTGCGGGCCTGGCACTGGTGTTCGCCTTGCTATTGCTGGTGGGGTTATCGGCACTGGTGATGATTCTGGTGTGGGACACCTACCGTCTCACCGGGATTATCAGCCTGTGCGTGTTCTACACCCTGGCCGCGGCCTTCTGCGGTGTGCGCTTGAAAGCGGCGATATTCGATGAATCAACGCCCTTCCACGCCACCCTCGAAGAGCTGGCCAATGATCGGGAGCGCCTGCTGCCATGAGCTTGACTGAAATCCCGCAAAACACTTCCCGCCGGGAAATGCGCAAGGCGTTGATCCGCCTGCGCATGGAAATGCACCGCCAGGAGATTCGCCACGAGTCCCAGCAACTCATGGTGCCCCTGAATAAAGTGCGCGACCTGCGCCACAACTGGCAGGACAGCCTGGGCATCAAGCACGCGCCGCTGTGGGGCGTGGCAGCGGTGACGCTGATGGGCTTTTTCACCGGCAAAGGTGCCAAGGGCGGCAGTATCAGCAGCCTGACGCGCCTGGTGCGGTTGGGGGCCGGTTTGATCCCGCTGATCAAATTGGCCATGGCAGGGCGCAAGCGTTAAGCGCTGCTGGCTGCATTCTTGCAAACAGAATCGGCCCGGCCCTCGTCACTGAGGGCCGGGCCTTTTTTTCGCCGACGTTTTTAAGGAGGCCCCGTGATCGACGGGCAACCGCTCGCCTGTTTCCAGCCATTTATCGACACTGCCACTGGGCGCATCGCCGGCGTCGAGGCCCTCGGCCGCCTGCGCCAGGCGGATGACAGCTTGCAGTCGGTCGGCCCACTGTTCGCCGACCGACGCACGCCTGGTGTGGCTTTGCGCCGCCTCGACCGGCAGATCCGCGACAATGCCTTGAGCCGCCTGCACGAGGCGCCCGAAGACTGGTTCCTCAGCCTGAACATCTCCCCACGCTGGATCAACCGCCTGCGTCCCGGCCAAGCCTTGCCCAGCTTGAAGCAGGTGCATGCGCACGGCGTTGACCCGCAGCGCATAGTGTTCGAGATCACCGAACTGGGCGGCGACATCCAGCGCCTGGCCGACGTGGTGGCGCGTTATCGCGAGGCCGGAGCACGCATCGCCATTGATGACTTCGGCGCCGGCTATTCGCAGCTCGACCGGGTGCTGGCGTTGCAGCCAGATATTCTCAAGTTGGACATGCGCCTGTTCCAGGAAGCGGCCAAGGGCGGGCCGAGCAGCGAGGTGGTACGGGCACTGGCGCAAATGGCCGAAAAGACCGGCTGTTGGATCATCGCCGAGGGCGTGGAAACCGAGGCACAGTTGAGCTTCGCCCTGGAATGCGGCGCGCGCTACGTACAGGGCTATCTGTTTGCCCAGGCGCAGTTAGACTGGTTTTCCGCCGATGCCTTCGTGGCGCGCTTTGCCCAACTGCGCACGGTTTACGTAAAGCAAAAACTCGCCGAGCGCGGCCGTATCATGCAGTTGCGCCTGAAACTGGCCGAGCTGATGAAGATCCTGCAGGCTTGGGCACAGGGCCAGGCGCCGCTTGATCAATTACCGCAATTGCCGGACTTCCCCTGGTTGCTGCGTTTTTACCAGTGCGACCGCCATGGCACTCAACTCACGCCCAACTTCGAATGGCGCCAGGACGCCTGGCAGGCCGACAGCCGTTACCTGGGGCATAACTGGTCGTGGCGGCCCTACTTCTATCATTTGCTCGCCGAAGGCTGGGAGGAACGACGCCTGACGCTGTCCTCGACCTACCGAGATGCCACCACCAACCAGTATTGCCTGACCGCCGGACAATTCTTCAATAACGGTCAGCGTTTGCTGTTAATCGATATTGATGCGGTCGGCCTGTAGATTTTCGCTTGCTCCGCCAAGGCGGAACCGGGAAGCTGGGCGGTGTCATTCACCACACGGAGAGCACCCGCCTTGGATTGGCCCACCCTGCTTAACCGCGAACGTCTTGGAAAGCCCCTGCATAGCCCGGAAGAACTGGGCCGCAGCCCGTTCCACAAGGACCACGACCGCATTATTTTCTCTGGCGCGTTCCGCCGCCTGGGCCGCAAGACCCAAGTGCACCCGGTGTCCAGCAACGACCATATCCACACCCGCCTGACCCACTCCCTGGAAGTCAGCTGTGTGGGCCGCTCCCTCGGCATGCGCGTGGGCGAAACGCTGCGCAGCGCCCTGCCCGACTGGTGCGACCCGAGCGACCTGGGCATGGTGGTGCAATCGGCCTGCCTGGCCCATGACATTGGTAACCCACCGTTCGGGCATTCCGGTGAAGATGCCATTCGGCACTGGTTCCAACAGGCGGCGGGTCGTGGCTGGCTGGATGACATGAGCACCGCCGAGCGCAATGACTTCCTCAATTTCGAAGGCAATGCCCAAGGCTTTCGCGTACTGACTCAGCTTGAATACCACCAGTTCGACGGTGGCACCCGGCTGACCTACGCCACCTTGGGCACCTACCTGAAATACCCCTGGACCGCCCGTCACGCGGACTCGCTGGGCTACAAGAAGCATAAGTTCGGCTGTTACCAGAGCGAGCTGCCGATCCTTGAGCAGATCGCCAGTAAGCTCGGCCTTCCACAGCTGGAAGAACAACGCTGGGCCCGTCACCCGCTGGTTTACCTGATGGAGGCGGCAGACGATATCTGCTACGCCTTGATCGACCTCGAAGACGGCCTGGAAATGGAGTTGCTGCAATATGCCGAGGTCGAGTCATTGCTGCTCGACCTGGTGGGCGACGACCTGCCTCAGACGTACCGGCAGCTGGGTTCCCAGGACTCGCGCCGACGCAAGCTGGCGATCCTGCGTGGCAAGGCCATCGAACACCTGACCAATGCCGCCGCGCGGGCCTTTGTCGAACAACAGGATGCCTTGCTCGCCGGCACGCTCCCAGGCGATCTGGTGGAGCACATGCATGGCCCCGCCAAGCGTTGCGTACTGGATGCCAAGGACATGGCCCGCAAGAAAATCTTCCAGGACAAGCGCAAGACCCTGCATGAAATCGGCGCCTACACCACGCTGGAAATCCTCTTGAACGCCTTTTGCGGCGCAGCGCTGGAGCAGCATGGCGGGCGCACGCCGTCGTTCAAGAACCGGCGCATCCTCGACTTGCTGGGTAACAGTGCACCTAACCCGCACGGGTCGTTGCACGCCTCGTTCCTGCGCATGATCGACTTTATCGCCGGCATGACCGACAGCTACGCCACCGAGATGGCACGGGAGATGACGGGGCGTTCCAGCCCACAGTGAACAGACTGGTCACGCCGCCTGTTGCCCGAACAGATTTTACCTACGACGGGAACAGAGCGGCCTGATCGAATTCGCACAGCCACTCAAGGAATAATCGCGCACGCTTCTGGCGGACCTGGCGAGTAATTCCTACGCCCTACCCCATCGACGCTTGACTGACACGTGTGCCTCTTATGCCCAGACTCGCTCTTCGAATCCTATTGGTGGAGGATCACCCCTTTCAGCTCCTGGCCACTCAGTGCCTGCTCAACAGTTTCGGTTTTAACCAACTGAGCCTCGCCGAAAATGCTGAACAGGCCATCCGCGTAATGTCACAGTCCGAGGCGCCCTTTGACCTCATGCTATGCGACCAATGCCTGCCTGATTTACCTGGGTTGGAACTGGTGGAAATCGCCAGTCGGCGACACTTTATAAGGGGCGCGATTCTACTGAGCGGGCTGCCTCTTGCGGAACTGTCTAACCTGACCACCCAAGCCTTGCAACGCAACCTGCCACTGCTTGGCTATTTATTAAAACCCCTAAACAAAGACGAACTGGCAACGTTAATTGCGCCACTACTCCATTTATAAATGTAGGACTTTAAACGCGCCCACTTACGAAAGATCACCTGAAAACCTCAGCTAAACCCCTCGCACCGCTCCTGAATGCATGATTCCAATAATTGCTTACACCTACCGACACAAAGCCTTACCAGCCGGTGGGCAGTTACCTTTTTTTATGTAGGAATTCTCTTGTTTTATACCTACTCCCTCCAAGGCTCATGCTCCTCCCTCATCTTCTGAGCTAATGTGCCCGCTTTATTTGCACTTGCATGGAATGTGATTATGAACACAGTTTTTATCATTGATGACCACCCCGTTATCCGGTTGGCAATTCGGATGTTGTTGGAACATGAAGGTTATAAAGTCGTCGGTGAAACGGACAACGGCTGTGATGCAATACAAATGGTTCGCGAATGCCTGCCGGACCTGATCATCCTGGATATCAGTATTCCTAAACTTGATGGCCTCGAGGTACTGTGCCGATTCAACGCCATGAGCACATCCATGAAAACCCTGATTCTCACCGCCCAAAGCCCGACGCTGTTCGCCACGCGGTGCATGCGCTCGGGCGCCGATGGCTATGTGTGCAAGGAAGGTGACCTGAGCGAGCTGCTGAGCGCCATCCGCGCGGTGCTCTCCGGCTACAACTATTTCCCCAGCCAGGCATTGAATGCCAATGGCACCGACGGCAAGGATTACCTGGAACTTGAATTATTCAAGACGGTAAATGACCGAGAACTGATGGTCTTGCAACTTTTTGCACAAGGTCGCACCAACAAAGAAATAGCCAAAGGCATGTTCTTAAGTAACAAGACAGTAAGCACTTACAAAAAAAGGCTGATGCAAAAACTTAAAGCCAAATCCTTGGTAGAACTTATCGAGATGGCAAAACGAAACGCGCTAGTGTGAGAAAGCGGATGCCCAGGTGTATAAAGGACTATCTAATTATATTAATCGCCGGCGTGTGCTTCAGCACTGCTGTGCCCGCGAGCACTCAAGCCGGCCCGGAACACTTCACCTTATTGAGCCGTGCGGGTGCCGTTCAACTGGATCTTCAACTGGACAAGGCTCAGCGTCAGTGGCTACAGAACAAACGCGAGCTGGTGCTGGGCACCTCGGCACCTGATTACCCGCCCTTCGATCTCACCTCCAGCGGCCGTGACTATGAGGGCCTGACCGCCGATTACGCGGGGCTGCTGGCCAAAGCCCTGGCGATGCCGGTCAAGGTTGTGCGCCACCCCTCGCGAGAGGCGTCGATACATGCCCTGGAAACGGGCGAAATTGACTTACTGGGCTCCTCCAATGGCTTTGAGGCCGCCAACTCGAACCTCATCCTGTCGCAGCCGTACGCGGTGGATCAGCCTGTACTGGTGACCCGCGAGGGCGAAACACGCAGCTTGAGCGACGGCCTGGCCGGTCTGCGTTTGAGCCTGGTCTACCACTACCTGCCGCTCAACGAAGTGGAAAAGATGTACCCGCAAGCACAAATTCGCGCCTATCCCTCGTATCAAAACGCCTTGAATGCGGTGGCTTTCGATCAGGCGGATGTGTTTCTCGGCGACACCATTTCTACCCATTACATGATTAACAAGGGCTACCTGAAGAACATCCGCATGGCCAACTTCGGCAAACATGAAGCCTATGGTTTCAGCTTTGCGTTGCGCCAGGACCAACACATTCTCCTCGGTATCGTCGACTCGGTGCTGGCCGCCGTGCCCATCAACGAGCGGGACAGCATCGCCAAGCGCTGGAGCGCCGGCAGCGATATCTTGCTGACCGACAAAAAGCTGCAGTTGACGCAGCGCGAAGAGCGTTGGCTGAAAGAGCATCCGGTGGTGAACGTCGTTGTAAACGAGACCTTCGCGCCCCTGACGTTCTTCGATGCCGACGGCAACTTTCGCGGCATCACCGCAGACCTGCTGGAGCTGATCCGACTGCGTACCGGCTTGCGTTTCGAAATCCAGCGCAGTCGCGAAGTCAACGCGATGATCGAACAGGTCGTCTCCGGCAAAGCCGATATCATTGGGGCCATCGCGCCGAGTGCCGAAAGAGAAGCCCAGCTCAGTTTCAGCCGCCCCTACCTGGAAAACTCCTACGTCCTGCTGACCCGTAAAGAGCCCAACGCGCCCTCGAACCTGGAGCAGATGGCAGGCATGCGCCTGGCAATCACCGAAGGCAACCCACTGGAAAAAACCTTGCGCGAGGATTTTCCATTGATTCACCTGGTGCAAGTCAGTGACACCTTCAAGGCCTCAGAACTGCTGGCCCAGGGGAATGTAGACGGGGCGGTGAACTCGCTGGTGATCGCCAACTACTTCCTGTCCTCGCAAGTGTTCCAGGACAAGCTGCAGATCAGTTCCAGCATCGGCACCCTGCCCGCGACATTCGCCCTGGCAACGCCGCGCCGCGCCGTCGAACTGAGTTCAATCCTGGACAAGGCGCTATTGAGCATTGCGCCAGACGAAATGGGCGTGATCAACAGTCGCTGGCGCGGTTACACCGCTGCCTCCGACAGTTACTGGCGCAATTACCACCAACTGATCGCACAAATCATCATCGGTACGGGGCTGTTGTTGCTGATTTCCCTGACCTGGAACGCCTACATGCGCCGCCAGATCAAGCAACGGAAGATGGCCGAGCGCGCCCTCGGCGACCAGTTCGAATTCATGCGCGCACTGGTCAACGAAACGCCGCACCCGATCTATGTGCGTGATCGCAAGGGGCTGCTGCAAACCTGCAATGACAGTTACCTGCAGGTGTTCGACGTCAAGCGCGAAGAGGTGATCGGCAAAAGTGTTGTCCAGATGGACATGGCCCTGGAGTCGGAGGCGGCGCAGTACCACGCCGACTACCAACGGGTAGTGGTCGAAGGCAACCCGTTGATCCTTGATCGCACCCTGCATATCCAAGGTAAAAAACTGACGATCTACCATTGGATCCTGCCCTATCGCGACTCGGTCGGCGAAGTGCAAGGCATCATCGGCGGCTGGATCGACATCAGTGAGCGGCGTCAGCTGTTCGACGAACTGCGCGCCGCCAAGGAACGCGCCGACGAAGCCAATCGCGCCAAAAGTACCTTTCTCGCCACCATGAGCCATGAAATCCGCACGCCGATGAACGCCGTGATCGGTATGTTGGAGCTGACCCTCAAGCGCGCCGACCAGGGCCACCTCGATCGCCCGGCTATCGAAGTGGCCTACAACTCGGCCAAGGACCTGCTGGAGCTGATCGGCGACATCCTGGACATTGCGCGCATCGAGTCCGGCCGTCTGAGCCTGGCCCCAGAGCGCGTGAACCTGCGGGAGGTGATCGAATCGGTGGTGCGCGTCTTTGATGGCCTGGCCCGCCAGAAAACCCTCAGCCTGCTACTTGAGTTCGACCCCGTTCTCGACGACACCGCCGTGCTGATCGACCCCTTGCGCTTCAAGCAGGTGCTGTCCAACCTGGTCAGCAACGCCATCAAGTTCACCGAACGCGGGCAGGTGAAAATCAAGGTACAAGTGCAAGCCACCGAGCTGCCGCAAGAAATCCAGATGAAACTGGTGGTCGAGGACACCGGCATCGGCATCAGCCGAGACGACCAATTGCGGCTGTTCGAGCCCTTTGCCCAGGCCGACAACTCCGGGCACTTGGCCAGGAGCGGCGCAGGCCTTGGGCTGGTGATCTGTCGCAGCCTGTGCGCGATGATGGGTGGGCAACTGAGCCTGAGCAGCGTGCCGATGGTCGGCACGCAGGTTCATGTCAGCCTGAAGATGACGCGCCTGCAGCCGGTCGAGGTGGTGGACGAACTCAAGTCGCAGGCGCCCACCGCCACGCCGGTCCTCAATGTGCTGGTAGTGGACGACCACCCGGCTAACCGCCTGTTGATGTGCCAGCAATTGGGTTACCTGGGGCATCAGTTCACGGCCGCCCAGCACGGCGCCGCCGGGTTCCAGGCCTGGCGCCAGGAGCGCTTCGACCTGGTGATAGCCGACTGCAACATGCCCGTTATGAATGGCTACGAGTTGAGCCGCTCGATCCGTGAATACGAGCATCGAGAGCAATTGGCGCCTTGTGTGGTTCTCGGTTTCACCGCCAATGCCCAACCCGAGGAGAAACACCGCTGTGCGCAAGCGGGCATGAACGATTGCCTGTTCAAACCTATCAGCCTCACGGCACTGGAGCAGCAACTGGCGCAGATCAAGCCTCAAGCTGCGGGCTTGCTGCTGGACCTGGGCTGCCTGGACGCGTTGACCGGTGGCGATCCGCTATTGAGCCGTCGCCTGCTGGAGGAACTGTTAAGCAGCAGCCGTCAGGACCGCCAGGAACTGGTCGCCCTCCTGGCTCAACAGGCCTCGCCCGAGCAGATCATTGAGCAAGCCCACAAGATCAAGGGCGCTGCCCGGATCGTTCAGGCCGGCCCGCTGGCAGCGCAATGCGAAGCACTCGAGCAGGCCTGTGCCCGCAGCGATGATCGCGCCATGATCGAGGCGTACGTGAAGTCCCTGGAAAAACTCATGCTGGAACTGGAGAGGACGCTGCAAGTGCAACTCCATAATCTGGCCAGCCACTAACCGAGGCTGGCCCCTCCTCACTCATCAGCAGTCGGTCAAACGCAGGAAAATTGCCGCCAACTGCTCGATACCCGCCTGGTCCTGAAGGCTGAAACGGGCCAGCGACGGGCTGTCCAGGTCCAGCACGCCGATCAACACGCCGTCCTTGACCAGCGGCACCACCAGCTCGCTGTTAGACGCGCTGTCACAGGCGATATGCCCGGGGAATGCGTGAACATCTTCCACCCGCTGGGTTTGCCGCGATGCCGCTGCAGCCCCGCACACCCCACGCCCGAACGGAATGCGCACACAGGCGATCTGGCCCTGGAACGGGCCAAGCACCAGCTCTTCATTACGATTGAGGTAGAAGCCTGCCCAGTTCAGGTCGTCCAGCTGGTTGAACAGAAACGCAGAAAACTGCGCACTGTTGGCAATGAAATCGCGCTCATCGGCCAGCAGCGACTCCAACTGCGCGCACAACATGGCATAGCCGTCCAGGCCGGTGCCGGCCTGTTGTAAATCGATCATGGTTGACGCTCCAACAACTTGAGACCCACCCAGTAACGGGCGAATTGATACGCGCAACGGCCGTTGCGGTTGCCACGCCCGGTGGCCCAACGCACGGCAAGAATGTCGAGAGCTTCATCGCGCTGCCATTGCAAACCCGACTTGCTCGCCAGTTCGCCGATCCAGTGCTCGACCACCTTCAGGAAGTGTTCCTGGCTAAATGGGTAAAACGACAGCCACAGGCCAAAACGGTCGGACAAGGCGATCTTGTCTTCCACCGCCTCACTGGGGTGCAACTCGCCATCCACTCGCTTCCAGTTGTCGTTGTCGCTCTGGTTTTCCGGCACCAGGTGACGACGGTTGGAGGTGGCATACAGCAACACGTTTTCCGGCGCCTGCTCCAGCGAGCCGTCCAGCACGCTCTTGAGCACGCGGTAATCGCCTTCCCCGGCCTCGAAAGACAGGTCATCACAGAACAGGATGAACCGCTGCGGCAGCTTGAGCAGTTGCTCGACCACCCGCGGCAGGTCAGCCAAGTGATCACGCTCGATTTCAATCAAGCGCAAGCCGGCCTTGGCGTGCTGGGCAAGCAGTGCGCGTACCATCGACGATTTGCCGGTACCGCGTGAGCCCCACAGCAGCGCATGGTTGGCGGGCAGGCCATCGAGAAATTGTTGGGTGTTGCGAGCCAATTGCTCGCGTTGCTTGTCTACGCCAATAAGGTCGGACAGACGCATGTCCAGGCTGACTTCCAGCGGCAGCAAAAAGCCGCTGCGGCCTTCGCGCTGCCAACGGGCGGCGAGGCAATGGTTCCAGTCGATGGCGTGGCGTGGTGCAGGTAACAGCGGTTCCAAGCGAGCAAGTACTGCATCGGCCCGCTCAAGAAAGGCATTCAATCGAGAATCCACGATTATTCCTCTGGCAAGTTCTTGCAAAAGATGGCGTATTGGCAACCCTGCGGGCAGACCGCACAAGGCTGCGTAAAAAAACGATTCATGCCGGTCAAGCCAGAGCCTGTGGATGTTCAGCTATGCTTGCCGGGCGAAGGGAAACGTAAAGTGGTTCAACACCCGATGGATATCAAGTTCGCCCACCGCTTGTCTTATAAACAAGCTCAATTGACTGTGCTGGTCGGTTTCGTCTTGGGAACCTTGCTCAGTCTGATCCAAATCGGCATTGATTATGCCAGCGAAGACGCATCCATCAACCGTGAAATACGCTCACTGATCGAAATCAGCCATAACCCTGCCTCACGTATTGCCTACAACATCGACGCCGAACTTGCCCAGGAATTGACCCTGGGCCTGCTGCACTCCCCGGCGATCATCCGTGCACAACTGGTCGACAACAATGGCGTGGTGCTGGCCGATGTCGATCGCCCGCGCAAGGAAAGCACCTACCGGCCGATCAGCGACTTTCTATTCGGCGCCAACCGTCAGTTCGAAGACCGGTTGTTCCTCAAACATATGCCCAACGATTCCCTCGGTGTGCTGCGCCTGGACGTCGACACCTACGCCTTTGGCAGCCGTTTCCTGCACCGTGCCGAGATCACCCTGCTCAACGGCTTTGCCCGCAGCCTGCTGCTGACCGGCATCCTGCTAGGCCTGTTCTACGTGATGCTGACCCAACCGCTGGTGCGCGTTATCCGGGCACTGAGCACCCGCAAGCAGGCCCATCTGGATTGTCCGCCGGGGCACGAGAACGATGAAATCGGCGTGCTGGTCAGCGTCGCCAACCAGCAGTTCGAAAACATGGAGACCGAGATCCAGCAACGCCGCCACGCCGAAGACCGCCTCACCGAATACTTGGGCCAACTGGAAGACATCGTCTCTGCGCGCACCCTAGAACTCAAGGCCAGCAACCAACGCTTGAGCCAATCCAACGATGAACTGGAGGCGGCAAAATTGACCGCCTTGGGCATGGCCCAGGCGCGAGCTGCGTTCCTGGCCAATATGAGCCACGAGATTCGCACGCCGCTCAATGGCTTGCTGGGGATGATCGCGCTGTCACTGGACAGCACGCTGAACGCCGAACAGCGCCAGCAGCTGTCCATCGCTCACGATTCGGGCAAGGTGTTGGTGGAGTTGCTCAACGACATCCTCGATCTGTCGAAATTCGACGCCGGCCAGTTGGAACTCGAGCACATTCCCTTCGACCTCGGCTCGCTGGTAGAAGACACCGCCAACCTGCTGTCGCAGAACGCCGCGCCGAGTGTCGAGTTGACCTGCCTGATCGACCCGCTCTTTCCCGCCCAGGTGATTGGCGACCCGACACGGGTACGCCAGATCGTCAGCAACCTGCTCTCCAATGCCTTGAAGTTCACCCGCTTTGGCCGCGTGGATGTACGCCTCAGCGCCCACGATGGCCGGGTGAAAGTCGAAGTGTGTGACACCGGCATCGGCATTGCCCTGGAAGCGCAGGTCAAGATATTCCAACCGTTCACCCAGGCGGGCGCGGGTATCACTCGCCAGTTTGGCGGCACGGGACTGGGGCTGGCGCTGACGCACAACCTGTGTGACGCAATGAAAGGCCGCTTGAGCATCAGCTCGGAAGTCGGCTTTGGCAGCCAGTTCTGTGCCGATCTGCCGCTGCCCACGCATTTGCCCGCAGCGCGGCAGGCGCCGCTGGCCGGTGAAGTGATTGTCATCACCAGCGCCGGCAGCGGCCTGACGGAATTGCTCACCACCTTGCTGCCCCATTGGGGGCTGGCCCCGCGTGTCTATTCCCAAGACGATGACTTGAGTGGGCAAAATCCCGACCTGCTGATCACCGATTGCCCGGAGTGCCTGTTCCGCCTGCGCCCGGCGATCAGCGCGCCGATTCTTCTGGTCACCTCGTATGGCAACTTCATGCCCAGCGAAGAAGTCGCGGCCCTGGCGCCATTGCAGCAACAGGCGCGCCCGCTGAGTCGCAACGCGCTGTACCAGATCCTGCAACGCAACTTGCGCAGCGACGCGCAACTGATCCTCGACACCCTCCAGATGGAAGCCGCGCCCTTCGCACACCGGGCGTGCATCCTGCTGGTGGAGGACAACCCGGTCAATCAGCTAGTGGCCAAGGGCATGCTCAGCAAGCTGGGGTGCGAGGTGATTGTGGCGGCCCATGGTGGCGAAGCGCTCAAGCTCCTCGAGGAACAGCGTTTCGACATGGTGTTGATGGACTGCAATATGCCGGTGATGGACGGCTATGAGGCCAGCCGGCAGATTCGTCGCAGCGGGCGCTGGCCGGACCTGCCTATCGTCGCGTTGACCGCCAACGCCTTGCCGGAGGAGCGCGAGCGTTGCCGGGCCGCCGGAATGAGTGATTACCTGGCCAAGCCGTTTCGCCGCGAAGAACTCAAGGCTTTGCTGGATCTGTGGGTGCCGCAGACGACAAGCCTTTGATCTGCGCCAGCAACTGATCGAGGCCATCGCGCAAGGCATCGGCCTGGTTCAGGTCGATGCCGCTGTCGCACAACAGCCGGGTCTTGAGGCCATGGGTTTGGTCGCGCAATTGCACGCCGGCCGGGGTCAAGCTCAAGTGCACTTCCCGCTCATCGCGCGCGCTGCGTTGGCGCCGCACCCAGGCAAGCTGTTCAAGGCGCTTGAGCAGCGGCGTCAGCGTGCCCGAATCGAGCATCAGCCGCTCCCCCAACGCCTTGACCGTAGGCTGCGGCGGGGTTGCGTCGTGCCATTCCCACAACACCAGCATCACCACGTATTGCGGGTAAGTCAGGCCCAACTGTTCGAGCATCGGTTTGTAGGCGCGTGTCACCGCCCGCGATGCGGCGTAAAGCTTGAAACACAGCTGATCGTCCAAGGCCAGGGACACAGTGGGGGCGTCGATCATTTGAGCAGGGCTTCAATCTCTTGGGTCAGGTCCTGGGGCTTGGTGGTCGGGGCAAAACGCTTGACCACCTGGCCATCGCGGCCGATCAGGAACTTGGTGAAATTCCACTTGATACCTTTGGAACCCAGCAACCCAGGCGCTTGTTTTTTAAGCTGCACGAACAACGGGTGGGCCTCGCTGCCGTTGACGTCGATCTTTTTGAACAGCGGGAAGCTGACGCCGAAATTCAACTCGCAGAACTCGGAAATCGCGCCTTCGTTACCCGGCTCCTGCTTACCGAACTGGTTGCAGGGAAAACCCAGCACCACCAGGCCCTGGTCCTTGTACTGCTGCCAGAGGTGTTCAAGACCTTTGTATTGCGGGGTGAAGCCACATTTGCTGGCGGTGTTGACCACCAAAATGGCCTTGCCGGCGAAATCGGCTAAGGTCTTTTGCTCACCCTTGAGGGTGGTACACGGGATGCTCAGCAGGTTGTCGCTCATGGCAGTGCCTCGAATAAAGGGGAAGACACAGAAAGATAGTAGGCAATTCAATTGCACGCAATTTAATTGATCGGATTGATGATGCGTACTCGGTTCAAATGTGGAAGCCGGGCTTGCCCGCGATGCAGGCACCTCGGTCTCTCAGTTGCTCCGAGGTGCCTGCATCGCAGGCAAGCCAGCTCCCACACACGTCCACATTGGGTAGGTGTTGCCTGCCCTAGCGCGGGACGAGGTCCAGGCACACCGAGTTGATGCAGTAACGCAGGCCCGTCGGCGGCGGGCCGTCCGGGAACACGTGACCCAGGTGCGCATCGCACTTGCCGCAGGTGACTTCGGTGCGGATCATGCCGTGGCTGACGTCGCGGATCTCGATCATCGCGCTGCCGGCAATCGGCGCGTAGAAGCTCGGCCAGCCGCAGCCGGAATCGAATTTGGTCTTGGAGTCGAACAGTGGCTCATTGCAGCAAATGCAGTGGTATATGCCATCTGTCTTGGTGCCATTGTACTTACCGCTGAAAGGTCGCTCGGTGCCCTTGAGACGGCACACGTTGTACTGCTCTGGATCGAGCATCGCCTTCCATTCATCAACGGTTTTCTGCAACTTTTCCATCGGTACACCTCGGCAACTGAAAAACCCTGATCTGTGTCTTTTCCATGGATCAGGCGGCACGTATGATTGCGCCTCTTCAAAACGCCAGTCTGGCACCCGCGCTATCGGCATTCAAACGTATTTATGGGTGCAGGCCTCGCAGGATTCACAGTACGGTAGTGTCCACACCGTCTGGATCGTTCATTTTCAGGATCACATCGCCATGCAGGTCAGCAAATCGAACAAGCTCGCCAACGTCTGCTACGACATTCGCGGCCCAGTGCTCAAGCACGCCAAACGTCTGGAAGAGGAAGGCCATCGCATCCTCAAGCTGAACATTGGCAACCCGGCGCCCTTTGGTTTCGAAGCGCCGGACGAAATCCTCCAGGATGTGATCCGCAACCTGCCGACCGCCCAGGGCTACAGCGACTCCAAAGGCCTGTTCAGCGCGCGTAAAGCCGTGATGCAGTACTACCAGCAAAAGCAGGTGGAAGGTGTCGGCATCGAAGACATCTACCTGGGCAATGGCGTGTCCGAGCTGATCGTGATGTCCATGCAGGCCTTGCTCAACAACGGCGACGAGGTGCTGGTGCCGGCGCCCGACTACCCGCTATGGACCGCCGCAGTGACCCTGGCCGGCGGCCACCCGGTGCACTACCTGTGCGATGAAGGTGCCGACTGGTTCCCGGACCTGGCCGACATCAAGGCCAAGATCACCCCGAACACCAAGGCCCTGGTGATCATCAACCCGAACAACCCAACCGGCGCTGTGTACTCCAAGGAAGTGCTGCTGGGCATGCTTGAACTGGCACGCCAGCACAACCTGGTGGTGTTCTCCGACGAGATCTACGACAAGATCCTCTACGATGACGCCGTGCACATCTGCACCGGCTCCCTGGCGCCGGACCTGCTGTGCCTGACCTTCAATGGCTTGTCCAAGTCCTACCGCGTGGCGGGTTTCCGCTCCGGCTGGATCGCCATCTCGGGCCCCAAGCACAACGCCCAGAGCTACATCGAAGGCATCGACATGCTGGCCAACATGCGCCTGTGTGCCAACGTGCCGAGCCAGCACGCGATCCAGACTGCGCTTGGCGGCTACCAGAGCATCAACGACCTGGTATTGCCCCAGGGCCGCCTGCTGGAACAGCGCAACCGCACCTGGGAGTTGCTCAACGCGATTCCGGGTGTCAGCTGCGTGAAACCCATGGGCGCACTGTATGCGTTCCCACGGATCGACCCGAAAGTCTGCCCGATCCTCAACGACGAGAAGTTCGTGCTCGACCTGCTGCTGTCGGAAAAGCTGCTGGTGGTGCAGGGAACCGCGTTCAACTGGCCGTGGCCGGATCACTTCCGTGTGGTGACGTTGCCGCGTGTGGATGACCTGGACATGGCCATTGGTCGCATCGGCAACTTCCTCAAGTCCTATCGCCAGTAACGCATGTGACGCTGTACGACCGGCATTCGGTCGTACAGCGAGTATCTGGCAACACTTCTCTGCGCTACACCCCTCTCCCGCTATCGCTGCACACCATGGACCGGTCAGCCCCTTGCAATTACGGGACGCGAAGGCATGAGTGTAGTGACCTATGCTTGCTTTGCAGGTCGGAAAATCCCTTCAAGGCGCTTCATTCTTGCTGTAGGACACAGTTTGAAATAGTCGCTCGGTTGAATCACCCCAGGCCGCACCTTATATACCCCGCAGTACGCGACATATTAAGCATGAGGAGAATTCTACAACCATGATGCGCATCCTGCTGTTCTTGGCCACTAACCTGGCGGTCGTGCTGATTGCCAGCATCACCCTGAGCCTTTTCGGCTTCAACGGGTTCATGGCGGCCAACGGGGTTGATCTGAACCTCAATCAGCTGCTGGTCTTCTGTGCAGTCTTTGGTTTTGCCGGTTCGCTGTTCTCGCTGTTCATCTCCAAGTGGATGGCGAAGATGAGCACCAGTACCCAGGTCATCACCCAGCCACGCACCCGGCATGAGCAATGGTTGCTGCAAACCGTTGAGCAACTGTCCCGCGAGGCCGGCATCAAGATGCCTGAGGTCGGGATCTTCCCGGCCTATGAAGCCAACGCCTTTGCCACCGGCTGGAACAAGAACGACGCGCTCGTTGCGGTGAGTCAGGGCATGCTGGAACGCTTCTCCTACGATGAAGTGAAGGCAGTACTGGCCCACGAGATCGGCCACGTGGCCAACGGCGACATGGTCACCCTGGCGCTGGTACAAGGCGTGGTGAACACCTTCGTGATGTTCTTCGCGCGGATCATCGGCAACTTTGTCGACAAAGTGATCTTCAAAAACGAAGGCGGCCGTGGCATTGCCTACTTCGTGGCAACTATCTTCGCCGAAGTGGTACTGGGCTTCCTGGCCAGCGCAATCACCATGTGGTTCTCGCGCAAACGCGAGTTCCGCGCAGACGAAGCCGGTGCCCGCCTGGCCGGTACCGGGGCGATGATTGCCGCGTTGCAGCACCTGCGCTCCGAACAGGGCCTGCCGGTGCACATGCCCGACAGCCTGACCGCGTTTGGTATCAACGGTGGCATCAAGCAAGGCTTTGCACGCATGTTCATGAGCCACCCGCCGCTGGAAGAGCGGATCGACGCACTGCGTCGCCGGGGCTGATAGCTAGGCAGTGACACTGGAGGGGGCGATCTGATCGCCCCTTTTTTGTGGGTGCTTGAATCGCCATCGCGGGCAAGCCCGACGCCCACAGGGATCTGCTCAGGTTCACATAAACTGTAGACGAGGCGGTCGATGCGGGAGCCGGGCTTGCCCGCGACGGCGATAAGAGGGTCAGTACTTTGTCAGTTGGTACACACGCTCTTCCAGCCGCGTGACGCCGTCCTGCACGAACTTCCAGCTCTCGCCCAGGATGTCTTGCTCTTCCACCACCTGCGCAGCCCAGTGCGGCCCCAGCAACACCTTCACCTCATCATCGATCACCGCAAAGGGGGGGCCGGCCTTTTTTGTCTGGTCGTAGTCGAGGGTGATCAGCAGCCCCTTGCAACCCGATCCCAGAAGGCCGTTCAGATGCCGAGCATATTGCGCCCGCATCAACGGCGGCAACGCAATCAACGCTGCGCGGTCATAGAGCGCAGTGCAGTCAGCCACTGCCTCGGCGCCCAAGGCAAAGAAGTCACCACACCACACCTCGACCAGATCAGCCTGGTACACCTTGAACACGCCTCTCTGGCTGATCCTGGGCACAAGCCCTTGCTCACTGAAGAACGCCTCCACCGCCTGCTCAGACAGCTCCACGCCCAGCACGCGATACCCGCAACTGGCCAGCCACATCAGGTCCAGGCTTTTGCCACACAGCGGCACCAGCACCTTTGCCGCCTCCGGCAGCGTCAGTTGCGGCCAGTGGCGCTGCAAGTAGGGGTTGGCCTCGGGCAGATGAAAGCCGATCTGGTTACGTGCCCAGCGCTCTTGCCAAAACTTAGGCTCCATGGAATCACCCTGAAAATTCGATCAAAAAGCGCTAAAACTTATATTAGATTTAGATCAATGATCTGATTGAAGATGGGCCTATGTTAACGCTCAGGACCCCACTTATGCTCCCCAGCCTGTTTATCTCCCACGGTTCGCCCATGCTTGCCCTGCAACCCGGCGCCAGCGGCCCGGCGCTCAAGCGCCTGGCCGCGCAATTGCCACGGCCCAAGGCGATTGTGGTGGTGTCGGCGCACTGGGAAAGCCAGGAATTACTCGTCAGTGGCAGCGCCGCCCCGCAAACCTGGCACGACTTCGGCGGCTTCCCGCGCGAACTGTTTGCGGTGCAATACCCTGCACCGGGTAACCCGCCGTTAGCCGCTGAGATTGTCGAATTGCTCAACGCCGATGGCCTGAATGCGCGAATTGATGATCAACGCCCGTTCGACCACGGCACCTGGGTGCCGCTGTCGCTGATGTACCCAGCGGCAGATATCCCCGTGGTCCAGGTTTCCTTGCCCAGCCGTATGGGCCCTGCCCTGCAGACCAAGGTCGGGCACGCACTCGCCAGCCTGCGCGAGCAAGGCGTGCTGTTGATCGGCTCCGGCAGCATCACCCATAACCTGGGCGAGCTGAACTGGCAGGCCGGACCTGAGAGCATCGAGCCTTGGGCACGGGATTTTCGTGATTGGGTGGTGGATAAACTCGCCGCTAACGATGAAACGGCCTTGCACGATTACCGTCGCCAGGCGCCCCATGCGGTGCGCAGCCATCCCAGTGACGAGCATCTGCTGCCGCTGTACTTTGCGCGCGGCGCTGGTGGCGAATTCAGCGTGGCGCACCAAGGCTTCACCCTGGGCGCACTGGGCATGGACATCTACCGCTTCGGCTGACGGAGATCTAAAGGTGGGAGCTGGCTTGCCTGCGATAGCGGTGTATCAGTGAAAGATACGCTTACTGATGTACCGCTATCGCAGCATAGGCATCTACACAACTTTTTGTGTTGCTTTTAGCCTGCGATGGTTTAGGTAGATTGAGTACATATCCGTTGCTGCGGTAACGGCGACTTAGGGTTCCGCCCTTACGGCGGGTCACTTTTGGAAAAGAGCCCCAAAAGTAACCAAAAGGGCTCTTGCCCCACCACTCGGTGCCTCGCCTAGGCTCGGCATGCCCTCACTCCGGCTTGAATCCGTGGGCCGCCGCCATGGGCCATCCTTGGCCCATCGCGGCTAACCCGGCGTCCTGCCGGGTTACCCACGGATTCAAGCCTGCGTTCGGCCAGCGTGGTTTAACGGGGCGCCTCAGATCAAGATCAAAAGCAAGATCAAAAGCAAGAGCACGGCGGCCTAGTAGCCGACCTGAGTGGTTGAAGCAAAAGCAGGGCAAAAGCACAGCAGCACACTCTCTGTCTGATGTGCCGAGATCCAACTGTGGGAGCAAGCCCGCTCCCACAATTTTGACCGAGTTTAGCTGCCAGCACCGTGGCGCTCTGTTTTTCTGTGGGAGCTGGCTTGCCTGCGATGCAGGCACCTCGGTGTATCAGGCATAACCAGGTGATGCCATCGCAGGCAAGCCAGCTCCCACATTAGATTGAGTTCAGTTTCAAATATCAGGTCGGCTGTCAGGCCGCCTTGGCTTCGCTTTTGATTTAACCACTCAGGTCGGCTACTAGGCCGCCGTGCTTTTGCTTTTGATCTTGATCTTAGGCGCCCCGTTAAACCACGCTGGCCGAACGCAGGCTTTGGAGCGTGGGTAAACCGGCAGGACGCCGGTTTAGCCGCGATGGGCCAAGGATGGCCCATGGCGGCGGCCCCCGCTCCAAAGCCGGAGTGAGGGCACACCGAGCCTAGGCGAGGTGCCGAGTGGTGGGGCAAGAGCCCTTTTGGTTACTTTTGGGGCTCTTTTCCAAAAGTGACCCGCCGTAAGGGCGGAACCCATAGCAGCCGTTACCCAAATAACGGATATGTACCCAGCACCCCCGCGACAACCAAAGAATTCAACCCATAAAAAGATGTGTAGATACCTATGCTGCGATGGCGGTGGGTCAGCCACATTGCAGTGGCAGTTACACCTCTATCGCAGGCAAGCCAGCTCCCACAACTGATCGGCGTTGAATTCAAGTTTTTCTACAGGCAAAAAAAAGCGGCACACCGACCAAGTGCGCCGCAAAAATGCCGTTAAGCACAGCAACAACGATTCGGTAAATCAGCTCAATCCAGCAGCGCCAGCGCCTGTGCGGTGACTTCTTGGATGCGGGCCCAGTCGCCGTTCTTGACCCATTGCGGGTCGAGCATCCAGCTACCGCCCACGCACATCACGTTTTTCAACGCCATGTAGCTCTTGATGTTGGCCGGGCCAACGCCGCCGGTTGGGCAGAATTTCACTTCGCCGAACGGGCCGCCCAGGGCCTTGATAGCCGCTACGCCACCGCTCACTTCAGCCGGGAACAGCTTAAAGCGGCGATAACCCAAGCCATAGCCTTCCATGATGCCGGAGGCATTGCTGATGCCCGGCAGCAGCGGGATCGGGCTATGCACCGAGGCTTCCAGCAGGTCGCGGGTAATGCCTGGGGTGACGATGAATTGCGAGCCGGCTACTTCCGCCGCTTCGAGCATGTGACGGTCGAGCACGGTGCCGGCACCGGTGCACAGTTCAGGGCGTTGCTCGCGCAGTACCTGAATAGCCTTGAGGCCGAACTCGGAACGCAGGGTCACTTCCAATGCGGTCAAACCGCCCGCTGCCAGGGCATCGGCCAGCGGCAAGATGTCCTGTTCGCGGGCGATGGTGATCACCGGCAGGATCCGCGCCTTGGCGCAGAGGCTGTCGATCAAGGCAACTTTTTCCGCCATGGACACGGTCGGTTGAGGGCTTTTCATAGCGGCTGATCCTTGGCTCATGGGCACCAGTAAATCTCTAAAGTAGGTTGCAAAAACGCGCGAATCGGCATGGCAGCAACGTCGTCACTGGCCAGCGCGGCGCTCAAGGTGGTCAATTTCGAGCTGCCGGCAATCGACAGCACGGTGTAGTGGGCCGTGGCGAGCAACGCGCGACTCATGGTCAGGCGCTGGTGCGGCACGGTCGGCGCCAGCATCGGCCAGCAACGGCGGGTACCGTCGGCCTGCAGGGCTTCGGTGAGGTTCGGGCTGTTGGGAAACAGCGACGCGGTGTGGCCGTCATCGCCCATGCCCAGTACCAGCACATCAATGGCTGACAACTCTGCCAACTGGCGGTCGGCCAGTTCGGCGGCGTCTTCAAGGTTCGCGGCAACGTTGTACAGGCTGAGGAACGTGGCCTTGGCTGCCGGGCCTTGCAGCAAATACTTCTTCAACAGGCCAGCATTGCTGTCGGCGTGCTCTACCGGCACCCAGCGCTCGTCGGCCAGGGTGATGGTGACCTTGGACCAGTCCAGGCTCTGCTTGGCCAGGTTCTGGAAAAACGCCACGGGGCTGCGGCCACCGGACACGACCAGGGTGGCCTCGCCACGGGCACTGATGGCCCCGCGCAGTTGCTCGGCCACGTCATTGGCCAGGCCGTCCGCCAGCAGCACGGGCGTACGGTACTCATGGGCAGTCACGCCCTGAGGCAGTTTCAATTCAGATATCGCCATACCACGACCTCCCATCCCGCGTGATCAGTGCAATCGAGCTCATCGGCCCCCAGGACCCAGCCGCATAAGGCTTGGGCGCATCACCGGATTTTTTCCACCCGGCGATCAACTGGTCACACCACTTCCACGCAGCTTCGATTTCATCTTTGCGAACAAACAGGTTCTGATTGCCGCGCATCACTTCCAGCAACAACCGCTCGTAGGCATCAGGGATGCGCGCGCTGCGGTAGGTGTCGGAAAAATTCAGTTGCAGCGGGCCGCTGCGCAATTGCATGCCCTTGTCCAGGCCCTGCTCCTTGGTCATCACACGCAAGGAAATACCTTCGTCCGGTTGCAGGCGGATGATCAGCTTGTTGCTGATCTGCAGGCGCTGCTCGGGGGCGAAGATGTAGTGGGACGGTTCCTTGAAGTGGATAACGATCTGCGACAGCTTTTGCGGCATACGCTTGCCGGTACGCAAGTAGAACGGCACCCCGGCCCAACGCCAGTTGCGGATATCGGCACGCAGGGCAACGAACGTCTCGGTGTCGCTCTGGGTGTTGGAATTCTCTTCTTCCAGGTAACCCGGCACCGGCTTGCCGGCGCTGTAGCCGGCGATGTACTGGCCACGTACCACTTGGGTGGTCAGGCCGTCTGGGCTGATCGGCGCCAGGGCCTTGAGCACCTTGACCTTCTCGTCGCGGATGCTGTCGGCGGACAAGTCGGCCGGCGGGTCCATGGCGATCAGGCACAGCAGCTGCAGCAGGTGGTTCTGGATCATGTCGCGCAGCTGGCCGGCTTTGTCGAAGTAACCCCAACGGCCTTCGATGCCCACCTGCTCGGCCACGGTGATTTCCACGTGGGAGATGTAGTTCTGGTTCCACTGGGTTTCAAACAGGCTGTTGGCGAAACGCAGCGCAATCAGGTTCTGGACGGTTTCTTTGCCCAGGTAGTGGTCGATGCGGTAGGTGCGGTTTTCCGGGAAAAACTGCGCCACGGCGTCGTTGACTTTGCGCGACGACTCCAGGTCCGAACCGATGGGTTTTTCCAGGACGACGCGGGTGTTTTCCGCCAGGCCGACCGTGGACAAGTTCTCGCAGATCGCGCCGTACACCGCCGCCGGGGTGGCGAAGTAGGCAATCAGGCGTTGTTCGGTGCCGGCGCTCTCTGCCAGGGCGAGGTAGTCGTCAGCCTTCAGGAAGTCGACGTGCAGGTACGTCAGGCGAGCCAGGAAACGCTGGGCGATGGTTTCGTCCAGTTCCTTGCCGACGTATTTACGCAGTTCTTTTTCGATATGCGCCAAGTGCTGCTGCTCGGAGCCGGCTTCACGGGCCAGGGCCAGGATGCGCGTGTCGTCGTGCAGCAGGCCTGCGCCATCGAGTTGATAGAGGGCAGGAAATAACTTGCGCAGCGCCAGATCACCCAACGCGCCAAACAGGGCAAAGGTGCAGGGTTCTACGGTTATCGAAGGCATGATGTTTGTTCTTTTATCAAGTTAAGCTACAAATACCTTTTTTCAAGGCATCACTCAAGGAAAAATGTAGTAATAACCACAACATTTTCCCAAAATATGCATTCCGAGTGGTGGTGTTCAGCTACCCTCAGTAGGATAGGCCACCGCAAAGGGCCACTCGTCGATTGGTTACCGCCCTATAGTTGCATCGTCGCCCGAAGGAAAGACTGAATGGACCGCGTGCGAAATCTTCTGGAACAAATCCGGAACCGCCTCGAAGAATTGAACAAGGCTGAGAAAAAAGTCGCCGAGGTCATCCTGCTCAACCCGCAGCAGGCGACCCGCTTCTCGATCGCAGCCCTCGCCCAAGCCGCCTCGGTCAGTGAACCGACGGTCAACCGTTTCTGCCGTTCGTTCGGCGTCAGCGGTTACCCTGAACTTAAATTGCAGCTGGCGCAAAGTTTGGCCAGTGGTGCGGCGTATGTCAGCCGCGCCGTGGAGGCCGATGATAACCCTGAGGCCTACACCCAGAAGATCTTTGGCAGTGCCATTGCGTCACTGGACAGCGCCTGCCAAGCCTTGGACCCGGCGCTGATCAGCAAGGCCGTAGACCTGTTGATCCAGGCGCGGCAGATCCACTTCTTCGGCCTGGGCGCCTCGGCGCCGGTGGCCATGGATGCGCTGCACAAATTCTTCCGCTTCAACCTGGCCGTGACCGCACACGCCGACGTGCTGATGCAGCGCATGCTCGCGTCGGTGGCGCATACGGGTGAGCTGTTCGTGATTATTTCCTACACCGGACGTACCCGTGAGCTGGTGGAAGTGGCGCGTATCGCGCGGGAAAACGGCGCATCGGTACTGGGCGTAACCGCCGAGAACTCGCCGCTGGCCAAGGCCAGCACGGTGAGCCTGAACATTCCGCTGCCGGAAGACACCGACATCTACATGCCGATGACGTCGCGGATTATCCAGCTGACGGTGCTGGATGTGCTGGCAACGGGCATGACGTTGCGCCGTGGCGTGGATTTCCAGCCGCATTTGCGCAAGATCAAAGAGAGTTTGAATGACAGCCGGTATCCGGTTGGGGATGAGTTTAACTAGTTCCAGATCGTTCCTATGCTCTGCGTGGGAATGCATCCAGTGACGCTCTGCGTCACGACTTCAGAGCGTCCAAGGTGGCATTCCCGCGCGGAGCGTGGGAACGATCAAATCTCTGCCAGCAGTACCGCCGCCATCGCGGGCAAGCCCGCTCACACATTTGGAATGCATTCCACTGTGGGAGCCGGGCTTGCCCGCGATGAGGCCATAAGCCACACCGCTAAACCCCTGCCCTGGCCTGCAGACTCAAATGTGCCCTCTCCCCCGGCGCCAAACTGGCCCCAGCCATCGCCGACTCCACGCACACAAACCCTGACGCCTCGTTGAAGCTCACGCCCAACAGTGGCCGGCTGCCCGGGTGCCACACCACCGTGTCGGCACTGTCGCCAGTATCAATGCACAGCTCGCGCTGCCAGGCGTGGTCTTTGAGGTGCAGCTCGCCGTCATGCTGGAACACTCGCTGGCAACCGCCGTCCACGCGTAACTCGCCTTCCTGCTGGCAAACCTGGCGATTGAGCTGGTCATAACCTTGCGCTCCATCGAGCCCAGACAGCGCTATCTCACCGACATTGCCGATCCGCCAATAAGCGTGCAAAGCATGGCTTAACTGGCACGGCAACTCGTCCTGATGCTCTGTGCACAGGCGCAGTTCCAGGGTTTCGCCCAGGTGCGCGTGCAGGTCGACCTGCCAGTCGCACAGCTGCAATTGCCAATGCAGGCGCACGCCATCGTCGTCGGTACTGCTGTCGAGCAGTTTCCAATCAATCAGCCGCGCCCAGCCATGGGACGGCCACGCGTTTTCACTCGGGTGGCGCCCATACCATGGCCAGCACACCGGCACGCCGCCACGGATGGCGCCGACTTGCGGCCACTTGGCCGCGCACCACAGCCAGGGTTTCTGGCCACGGGGTTGAAAATGCAGCAGTTGCGCGCCCTGGCGACTGAACACCGCCTGGCACAGCGGATGGTCGATCACCAACACATCGCGCATCTGAAAGCGCTCCCAGGCGAACACCGGACGCTCGCGCAGGGATTTGAAAAAACGTTGCAGCGGATGCTCATGCATGTGCCACGGTCCTGAAATTCATTCTCGCTCAAACCTTGGTTCCCCTGTGGGAGCTGGCTTGCCTGCAATGTGAGCGACTCGGTTTGTTTGAATGACCGAGGCGATGCCATCGCAGGTAAGCCAGCTCCCGCAGGAGTTGTGCAGCGTGCTGCCCAAAAAAAAGCGGATAGCCATGGCTATCCGCGAAATGCGCACAGAGAGAAGGAGCTTATCGCAACAGCGTTAGAACGTAGACTGAATTTTCAGGCCCGCTACCAGCGCGTTGTCGACTTGGTTCACGCCACCTGGGTGGACGACGTATTGCAAGTTAGGACGCACGGTCAGCCAATTGGTGACGTGGACGCCATAGTTGAGCTCGACGTTGTACTCGGTGTTACGCAGTGGCGCGTAACCCAGTTGGTCGTAATCGGTGAAGCCGCCAGCGGCATTGAGCAACTCGGCGTTTTTCTTCACGTCACTGTTGGCATGGATACGCGCAACACCGATACCGATGTCATCTTTGGCGCGCGCGTCGAATGGGCCTTTATACACAAGCATCAGCGACTGGTAGTTGTCGACGACGTTGGTGTCTTTGTCGTGGAAGGTCACGTTGGCCGCGATGTTCAAGCCGCGTGAAGCGTCGCCATTGTGCGTGGTGAGCTGCTGTTGAAGAACGCCCCAGTAGCCGCTCTTGCTGCTACGAACGCGGAAGGCCGCGCCGGTGGTACCAGCGTCGTTACCGTTGACGTCTTCACGTACGTCGGTAGCGTCGGCGGTGCTCTTGTAGTAACCCACACGGTATTCGCCCGGCAGGCCATTGACCTTCGGCGACCAGACCAATTCCACCGGCAATACGGTGCCCTTGGTGCCACTGCCGCTGAGTTTGAAGCCGTTGCCGTGCTCCAGTTGCGATGGGTTCTGGTTGTAAGCACCGATTTGCGCATACAGCTCAGGCGTGATGTTGTACTTCACGCGGATCGCGGCCTGGCTGACCGGCCAGTTGTACCAGGTGTTAACGTAGTTACCCACTTGCGAGCCGCAGAACGACAGGTTCTGGAAGTCGCATGGGAAGGTGTTGAAGTCTTCGCCTTCACCGAAGTAACCGAGTTTGACGTCCAACTTGTTGTCGAACATCTGGTGCTGAATCCAGAACTGGGTCAGACGCACCATGTGGCCTCGGCCATCAACTTCTTGAGACGAACTCAAGGTGCCGGCACGCGGGTCACCAATACGGTCATTGGAAATGTTCGCGCCGTTACGATTGGTGAGTTGGATCTTGGCCTGGGTGTTATCCCAGCCAAACAGCTTTTGCAGATCCAGTGCTACGCCCAGACCGAACTGGTCAGCGTAACGGGCAGTTTTGTCGTCGTTGTAGCCGCCGCGCAGGTTGGCGCCCACTTCCCCAACGTAGTCAGCCTTGATGTCGATACCTTGCTCGATGAGCTTGGTCCGCTCGCCGCCCCAATCGCCGGTCATCCACTTGGAGTCGGCGCTGAATGCATCGGCCGCCATCGCATTGGCGGACAATACCAGGGCTGCTGCTGCTGACAGTTGGCAGATCAGCCGGGTGTTGTTGTGTTGCTTTTTCATCCCTACATCCTCGTCTTTATTGTTATTAAACTGTTTTTATCTAACGCGGGTTACATTTTTATCTAAAACAACAACTTATCTGCATTAGCGGCCTTTGAATTGGGCCACATTGTCGGCATGCCCGTGTGCAGGCAATGAAGCAGCAGCGCCCAGGCGCTCGCCGGTTTTGGCGTCGAACAGCAAGACCTTGGCCGGGTCGAACTGCAGGGTCAGGGTCTCACCCACCTGCGGTGCCACGTCGGGTGCCAGGCGGCAGCAGACTTTGGTGTCGTTGAGTTGCACGAATACCAGTGTGTCCGGGCCAGTCGGCTCGGTGACCTGGACTTCGGCACGAATGCTCGACGAACCATTACCTTCACCCGCCGCCAACACGATCTGCTCCGGGCGCAGGCCCAGGATCACGTCACGGTCTTCAAGGCCGGTGTCATTCATGCTCAGCGGCAGCTCGCAACGGGCCTGGCCGCTGTCGAGCAGCGCCACCAGATGACCGTCCTTGCGCTGCAGGCGCAAAGGAATGAAGTTCATCGGAGGTGAACCGATAAAACTTGCCACAAAAAGGTTGGCCGGGTCGTTGTAGATCTCTTTCGGCGTGCCGAACTGCTGGATGATGCCGTCCTTCATCACCGCCACTTTGTCGCCCAGGGTCATCGCTTCGATCTGATCGTGGGTGACGTAGACAGTGGTGGTTTTCAAGCGCTGGTGCATCAGCTTCATTTCGGTGCGCATCTCGACGCGCAGCTTGGCGTCGAGGTTGGACAGCGGTTCGTCGAATAGGTAGATCTTCGGCCGACGCGCCAGGGCGCGGCCCATGGCAACACGCTGTTGCTGGCCACCGGACAGTTGGCCTGGCTTGCGGTTAAGCAGGTGCTCGATCTGCAGCAGCTTGGCCACGCGCGCCACTTCAGCGTCGATATCCGCCTGAGGCATCTTGCGGATTTTGAGGCCGAACTCGATGTTCTCGCGCACGCTCATGGTCGGGTACAGGGCGTAGGACTGGAACACCATGGCGATGTCACGGTCCTTGGGGCTCATGCCGCTCACATCCTGATCACCGATCATGATGGCGCCGCCGGTAATGGTTTCCAGACCGGCGATGCAGTTCATCAGCGTGGACTTACCACACCCCGAAGGGCCGACCAGGATCAGGAATTCGCCTTCCTTGATCGACAGTTCGATGTTCTTCAAGGTGTCGGGCAGGCCGGCGCCATAGGTCTTGTTTACATTGCGAAGTTCAAGCGTAGCCATGATTACCCCTTGACCGCGCCGGCCGTGAGGCCGCGCACGAAATACTTGCCTGCGATCACATAGACCAGCAGGGTCGGCAGCCCGGCGATCATCGCCGCCGCCATATCCACGTTATATTCCTTGGCCCCCGTGCTGGTGTTGACCAGGTTGTTCAGCGCCACCGTGATGGGCTGCGAGTCGCCGCTGGAGAACACCACACCGAACAGGAAGTCGTTCCAGATCTGGGTGAACTGCCAGATCAGGCAGACCATGATGATCGGCGTCGACATCGGCAGAATGATCAGCCGGAAGATGGTGAAGAACCCTGCACCGTCCAGTCGTGCCGCCTTGATCAGCGCATCCGGAATGCTGACGTAGTAGTTACGAAAGAACAGTGTGGTAAATGCCAGCCCGTAGACCACGTGCACAAACACCAGGCCGGTGGTGGTGCTGGCCAGGCCCATCTTGCCGAGGGTGAAAGAGGCCGGCAGCAGCACGGTCTGGAACGGCAGGAAGCAGCCGAACAACAGCAGGCCGAAGAACAGCTGCGAACCACGGAAGCGCCAGAACGACAGCACGTAGCCGTTCAATGCGCCGATGGCAGTGGAAATCAGCACCGCCGGAACGGTGATCTTGATCGAGTTCCAGAAGTAGCCATCGACGGTGGCCCAAGCTTTTACCCAGCCGATGCCGGTGACCACGGTGGGCCAGCTCAGCAGGTTGCCGGTGCTGATGTCTTCCGGGGTCTTGAAGCTGGTCAACAGCATCACTACCAGCGGCACCAGGTACAGCAGCACAGCAAGGATCAGCACCGTGTAGATCGCGATGCGACTCAGGCTGATGGTTGGTTTGGAAGCGAGACTAGTCATTACGCTTGGTCCTCAGCTCGGAGTACAGGTAAGGCACGATGATCGCGAGGATCGCACCGAGCATCAGGATTGCACTGGCAGAGCCCATGCCCATCTGGCCACGACTGAAGGTGAACGAGTACATGAACATCGCGGGCAAGTCGGACGAGTAGCCCGGGCCACCGGCGGTCATTGCCGCAACCAAGTCGAAGCTCTTGATGGCGATGTGCGCCAGGATCATCACCGCACTGAAGAACACCGGACGCAGGCTTGGCAGTACCACGCTCCAGTAGATACGCGGCAGGCTCGCGCCGTCTATCTGGGCGGCACGGATGATCGACTGATCAACGCCACGCAGGCCAGCGAGGAACATCGCCATGATGAAGCCGGAGGCTTGCCACACGGCAGCAATCACCAGGCAATACACAACGCGGTCCGGGTCGATCAGCCAATCCAGGCGAAAGCCTTCCCAGCCCCAGTCACGCAGGAGTTTGTCCAGGCCCATGCCCGGGTTGAGCAGCCATTTCCAGGCAGTACCGGTGACGATCATCGAGAGCGCCATCGGGTACAGGTAAATGGTGCGGATAAAACCTTCGCGGCGGATTTTCTGGTCGAGGAAAATCGCCAGGGTCACGCCAATCACCAAGGTGATGCCGATAAACATCCCGCCAAAAACAGCCAGGTTCTTGCTCGCTACCCACCAGCGGTCGTTGTCAAACAACCGCGCGTATTGCGCAAGCCCCGCCCATTTGTAGCTTGGCAGGAACGTGGAAGTGGTGAACGACAGAACGAACGTCCACAGGATGTAGCCATAAAAGCCCACCAGCACGATGAGCATGCTGGGCGCCAGCACCAGTTTAGGGAGCCAGCGCTGCAGTGCATCGAACGGCGAGGCCTTGCTGAACACAGCAACAGAACTCATGGGAAAATCCAGTACAGAGAAAAGGACTACAGGAACAAGCCTTGTGAGGGGTCAGGGGGTTTCCCCTCACAAGGACCAGCTGCTAACCGTTACTTGGCAGACTTGATCGCAGCGCCGAGTTTCTTGGCGGTGTCGGCCGGGTCGGCTTTCGGGTCGTTGATGAAGTTGGTCACGACATCAAAGAACGCACCTTGCACAGCCAGGGTGGTGGCCATGTTGTGCGCCATGCTTGGCTGCAGGCCGCCGGTTTTGGCGTCTGCCAGGAAGTCTTTGGCAGCGGTCTGGGCGCAGGAGTCGAACCCGTACGATTCCATTTTGTTCAGCATGTCGACCCGAACCGGAATCGAGCCTTTGTTGATGCTGAAGACTTTCTGGAAGTTCTCACCCAGCACGACTTTGGCGATGTCCTGCTGACCGGCAGCAGTGCCTTTGTCTTTCTGCTTGAACACCGCCAGGGAGTCGATGTTGTAGGTGAAGGCTTTGTCGGTGCCTGGGAAGGCTACGCACTCGTAGTCTTTACCGGCGACTTTCTTGGCGGCAGTCCACTCGGACTTGGCCCAGTCACCCATGATCTGCATGCCGGCCTTGCCGTTGATGACCTTGCCTGCTTCGAGGTTCCAGTCCTGGCCTTTGCCGTCGACGTCCATGTAGGTCGCGACTTTCTTCAGCTCGGTGAGGGACTTGACCATTTCAGGACCGGTCAGCGCAGCGTTATCCAGGTCGACCAGGGCTTTCTTGTAGCCATCAGCCCCCATCACCGACAGTACGACCGCTTCGAATACGGTGCTGTCCTGCCAAGGCTGGCCACCGTGGGCGAGCGCAATGAAGCCCGCGGCCTTGAGCTTGTCACCGGCTGCGTAGAATTCTTCGAGGGTGGTCGGGTTCTTGGTGATACCGGCTTTCTTGAAGACTTCCGGGTTGATCCACAGCCAGTTAACGCGGTGGATGTTGACCGGTACGGCGACGTAGTCACCTTCGTACTTCACGGTGTCGGAGACTTTCTTGTCGAGCAGGGAGTCCCACTTTTCTTCTTTGGCGACGTCTTTGAGCACGTCGGTGTCGAGCAAGCCGGTGGACGCCCATTCCTGGATGTCGGGGCCTTTGATCTGGGCAACGCCGGGTGGGTTGCCGGCGACTGCGCGGCTTTTCAGCACAGTCATCGCGGTGGCACCACCGCCACCTGCGACGGCACCGTCTTTCCAGGTGAAGCCGTCTTTTTCAACTTGGGCCTTCAGGACATCTACAGCCGCCTTTTCACCGCCGGAGGTCCACCAATGCACAACTTCAACCGTCCCTTTCGAGTCGGCGGCAAATGCACTGAGGGGAAACAACGAGGCAATGGAAATAGCAACGGCGAGGCGATTAATCGCGTTCATCTGAGTACCTTTTCTTGTTGTTATGCATGCAAGTCTAGAGCTTGCGCTGCACGGAGTTTAAACAGGGATTTTCCAGGCGCAGGTAACAAAGGGACGTACAAATGTCACCACTTGGTGACATAGCAGCCCTGCCCTAACGCACTGGTCATGCTGGGTGACAAGGGTAGCGCAGGCAGCACCACCGCTTGCCAGGCGTGATAAAGGTCCGGTTTACCGCCCCAGATCTTGCTGCTGGGTTGGTTGTGTGGGCTGAGTTCGTGGTGCCAGCTGCCACGGATGCGGTCGATAAAGTGGCTTTCGCAGAACTCCCAGAACCGCCGATACCAGGTTTCGTAATGCAGCTCACCGGTGCGCTTGAGCAACGCTTGGGCGGCGGCGCTGGCTTCGGCATGGGTCCAGTGCAGGCGCTCGCGCACCACCGGGCGGTGGTTCCAGTCCAGAGTGTAGACGATGCCGGGCGCACCATCTACGGCCCAGGCGTATTCGCAGGCGCTGGCGAACAGGCCTTGAGCATCGGTTACCAGCCAGTCCGGCGTGGCCAACCCGGCTTGCAGGCGCGCGGCTTCCAGGTGCAGCACCAGCCGCGCCCATTCAAAACCGTGGCCGGGGGTGATGCCATAAGGGCGGAAACCGTCGGCAGGGTTGTCTTCGTTGTAGCCGAGCAGTGGCTTCCAGTGGGCGTCGAAGTGCTCAATGACCATGAACTGGTTGCCGGCGGCGTGGGTGTGGATAACACGTTCGACGATGCGCAATGCGCGGTCGAGCCAGCGCGTGTCACCGGTCACATCGGCCAGGGCCAGGAATGCTTCGGTGGCGTGCATGTTGCTGTTGGCGCCGCGATAAGCCTCAACACCGCTCCAGCCCTGGGCAAAGGATTCGAGCATGACGCCTTCCTCCTCGCTCCAGAAGAACTGGTCGATGATGTGCACGGCGTCGTTCAAGAGGTTTTGTGCACCGGGCGCGCCCGCCACCACCGCCGAACTGGCGGCCAGGGCGACGAACGCATGCAGGTAAGCGGCCTTGCCACGGTTGCCATCCACGGCATGGGGCGCGGCAAACCAACCGCCGTGCTCGCTATCGCGTAATGGCCCGCTGAGCGCCGCAACGCCGTGCGCCACCAGGTCGGCATAACCGGGCAACCCCATGGCGTGGGCCATGGCGAAGCTGTGGGTCATGCGGGCGGTGTTCATGGTTTCGGCGTGGGTATCGGCCGGCAGTTGGCCGTTGTCGTCGAGGTTGCCGAAGCCATCTGGCAGGCGCGAGGCCTTGGCGAATGCCAGCAGGCGCAGGCCTTCGTGGGCGAGCCAAGTGTGATGGGCAGGTGCGTTCAGCCAACTGCTGGCAGGCAGTGGTTGCGTGGTCATAGGTAGCCCTTATTATTTTTTATGGGATGACCGGAGTCTAAACAAGGGTGAGATCAGGGCAAGTAACGAAGGGGAACGGAAATGTCACCAGCCGGTGACAATTCAAAAGATGGTCCTGTCTAACTCTGAACCCACTCTAATTGTGGCAGCTGGCTTGCCTGCGATAGCGGTGGGTCAGTTACAAAAGCATGAGCTGACAGATCGCTATCGCAGGCAAGCCAGCGCCCACAGTTGAAAGCCGGTTTACACCTGCTATCACTGCCCCAGAGGCCTGATCTTCGCTGGCGCGTTGAGCTGTTGCTGCAGGTTTTGCACTTGGCTTTGCAGGGTGGTGATATTGCGCGTGGTCTGGATGCGGAACACATCAAACTCTTTATTGGTCGGCGCATCGCTGTTAACCGTCGGGTTGTCCTGCGCGCTTTTGAGCACCACGAGGTCCTGTTCCAGGCGGGCAATGGCCGCGCTCGGGTTGCCCTGTTTCTTCAGGGTGGCCACGTCGGCAGACAGATCCTTAACTTCACCTTGCGCCGCTTTGAGGGTTGCCACTGCGTCGGTCAGCGCCTGCACCTGGCCCTGCAACTTGGCATTCGCGCTCGACAGGTCGGCGGTGCTGGCGGTCATTTGTGCCAGGCGCTGGTCCAGTTCGGAGGCCTGGCCGGCGACGCCGACCTGCTGCTTGCCTTGTTCCTGCAACTGCGCTTCCAACTGCTTGATCTGCAACTTGAGCGCTTCACTGCCGTTGTTCACGCTGGCTTGGCTGGCCACCACCTTGCCGGAAATATCCTGCAGGCGCCCCGCCGCTTCTTCGCTGATGCGCGCAAAGCTTTCCTGGGTAGCGACCAATTGCTGGCCCATCAGGGAAATCTGCTGGAAGCTCCACCAGGCAAGACCCGCAAAGGCGATCAACAGCGCGCCGACCAAAGCCCACAGCGGGCCGGTGCTGGCGCTCTTGACCTTGACCACCTTCGGATTGCGCGAGCGCACCGACGTGGCGGGGCTCGGCTCGAAATCATCATCGTCCCCGATGTCGGCCCGCAGGCTGGGAACGTTGTCGAAATCGTCTTTAGCATCGTTACGCATGAATCAACCCTGAATCGGTGAGATAGCTACCTGAAAAGCCGAGCAGCGCGAGTATAAACCGCGCTTGCGCCGCACTGATCGACCCGGAACCGCGAATTCGGTTCCCGAAGTGTTGCCGGGTGTGAGCTTACTGGCGCCCCGGAGCCTGGGCTCGCCACCAACTGCAGAACTCGTCGAGTGCAGTCCATAAGCTGACCTTGGGCTCGTAGTCGAGATAATGCCTCGCCCGGCTGATATCGAGCGTGAAATCTTTGTTCATCACCTGCATGCCCAACCGCGACAGTGACGGCTCCGGGCGCCCCGGCCACATCGCACAAAATGCCTCGTTCAACGCCGCCACGCTGTAGGACAAACCGTAAGAGCGATAACGCGTGACTTGGGGCATGTCCATCTGGCGCATCACGTAGTTGACCACATCCCACACCGGCACCGGCGTGCCGTTGCTGATGTTGTAGGCCTTGCCCAGCGCCGAACCGGTGGCCAGCAAACTGCTCAGCAGCGCTTCATTGAGGTTGTGCACGCTGGTGAAGTCGACCTTGTTCAGGCCGTCGCCGACGATAGCCAGGCGGTTCTTGCGCTGCATGTTCAACAGGCGCGGGAAGATGCTCATGTCACCGGCACCGGTAACAAAGCGCGGGCGCAGGGCCAGCACTTCCAGGCCGAACTCCTGGGCGCCGAACACTTTCTGTTCCGCCAGGTACTTGGTGGCGGCGTAGGGATGCTTGAAGCGCTTGGGCACTTGTTCTTCCGTCAGGCCGAGGTGGTCGCGCCCGTCGAAGTAGATCGACGGCGATGACAAGTGCACCAGTCGCCCGACGCGCTGCTTGAGGCAGGCTTCAACCACGTTTTCGGTGACCAGCACATTGCCTTGATGGAAGTCCTGATACTTGCCCCACAGCCCGACGGCGCCGGCGCAATGCACCACGGCTTCAACATCGCGGCACAGGTGGCGCACCAGATCGGCGTCGTTCAAATCACCCTGGATAAACTCGGCGCCGCGCCGTACCAGGTGCTCCACACCTTCGGCGCGCCGCCCGTTGACCCGCACGTCCAGGCCTTGCTCCAGGGCGAAACGCGCAAAGCGCCCGCCGATGAAGCCGCTTGCGCCGGTGACCAGAATCTTCATGTAGCCTCCTACGGATGCAGCTGCCAGCGTCAAGCTTCAAGCCACAAGTTAAAAACGATCCGCAAGCTTTTCTCTTGCAGCTTGCAGCTTGACGCTTGTTACTGCTGATAGGGCACCAACCATTGGCCACAGGCCTGGGCCAGATGGTCGGTCAACAGGCCCAACAACTGCCCGCCACTGCGCCAATGATGCCAGTACAACGGCACATCGATGGGCTTATCTGGCAATAACTCGACTAATACGCCGGTTTGCAGCTGGTCGCGCACCTGTAATTCCGGCACCAGCCCCCAGCCCAGGCCGGCTTCCGTCAAGCGGATAAAGCCTTCGGAGGATGGGCATAAATGGTGTTCGAAACCGCCGTCCACGCCCAAGGACGCCAGGTAACGGTGCTGCAGGAAATCATCCGGGCCGAACACCAGCGCCGGCGTTCGCGCCAATTGATCGGCACGCACGCCCTCAGGGAAATGCCGCGCAATAAAAGCCGGGCTGGCCAGCGCGCGATAGCGCATGGCACCGAGCAACAGGCTGCGCGCGCCGCCCACGGGGCGCTCGCTGGCGCAAATGCAGGCCGCCACTTCACCGGCGCGCATGCGTTTAAGGCCCACAGTCTGGTCTTCCACCACCAGGTCCAGCAGCAAATGCTGCTCGGCGCAAAAGTCGCTGACGGCCTCAGCCCACCAAGTGGCGAGGCTGTCGGCATTCAGTGCGATGCGCAGGCGCTCGGGCATGCCCTCCTCGTCCAGCGCCGGCACCTGGCTTTGCAGGTCGCGCTCGAGCAAGCGCACCTGTTGCACATGGTTGAGCAGGCGCCGGCCGATTTCGGTAGGTGTGGGCGGTGTGGCCCGCACCAGCACCGGCTGGCCGACACGCGCCTCAAGCAACTTGATGCGCTGGGAGATCGCCGACTGCGACAACCCCAGCACCTGGGCGCCGCGCTCAAAGCCGGCCTGTTCCACCACCGCCGCCAGGGCGGAAAGCAATTTATAGTCGAACATCAGTTTCTCTAATGGGCGATCAGCAATATTGGTTTTTCTTATACAGCCTAGCCCATGAGAATGACCAGCATTGAGTCTCTCTCTATTAAGGAACCCACACATGGCTGGCGAAACCGCCCTGGCAACCCTGCTGCGCAGCATGAGCCCACAGCTCAATGAGGGCGATTATGTGTTCTGCACCCTGCCCGACAACCGTATCCCCCCCGGCTGCGAGGTGATCGGCAGCTTCCGCGAGCAGGAAGGCCTGACGTTGATCCTGGACCGCCAACACGCTGAACAGGCCGGATTGGCCTTCGACTATGTCGCCGCGTGGATCACCTTGAACGTGCATTCGGCCTTGGAGGCGGTAGGCCTGACCGCTGCCTTCGCCAGCGCCTTGGGCAAGGCCGGCATCAGTTGCAACGTGATCGCCGGCTTTTATCACGACCACCTGTTTGTCGGCCGCAGCGATGCTGAGCGAGCCATGGATGTATTGCGCCACTTGGCAGCAAACGCGGAGTAAAGGTTATGTGGCAAAGCTACGTGAACGGGCTGCTGGTAGCCCTCGGCCTGATCATGGCGATCGGCACCCAGAATGCGTTTATGTTGGCGCAAAGCCTGCGCCGTGAGCATCACCTACCGGTGGCGGCGCTGTGCATCGTATGTGATGCGATTCTGGTGGCTGCCGGGGTATTCGGCTTGGCCACAGTGCTGGCACAAAACCCGCTGCTGCTGGCGGTTGCCCGTTGGGGCGGCGCGGCGTTCCTGTTGTGGTACGGCACCTTGGCGCTGCGTCGCGCGTTTTCCAAGCAAAGCCTAGGTCAAGGCGAAAACCTCAAGGTGCGTTCCCTGCGCGCGGTGTTACTCAGCGCCCTGGCGGTGACGTTGCTCAATCCGCATGTGTATTTGGACACCGTCTTGCTGATTGGCTCTTTAGGCGCTCAGCAAACTGAACCCGGCGCCTACGTGGCCGGTGCGGCCAGCGCGTCGTTCCTGTGGTTCGCCACCCTGGCATTAGGCGCCGCGTGGTTGGCGCCGTGGTTGGCACGCCCTGCTACCTGGCGGCTGCTGGACCTTTTGGTGGCGGTCATGATGTTCAGCGTGGCGTATCAATTGATCAGTGCTTGATGAATATTCCAAAACGCTCTGGAACCTCTATCCCACACAGTTGTTGCGTGGTTTTGCCGCACCCCCGGTGCTATGATCCGGACCCTGCGCCGCAAAGAGTACAAACTCCCCGGCGCTTGTTTGGCCGCCCGTGATCGGCCTTGCGCTCACCGCAACTGACCTGATTAGGAGAATCATCATGGCTTTCGAATTGCCGCCGCTGCCCTACGCACACGATGCCCTGCAGCCGCACATCTCCAAGGAAACCTTGGAATACCACCACGACAAGCACCACAACACCTATGTCGTGAACCTGAACAACCTGGTGCCAGGCACCGAGTTCGAAGGCAAGACCCTGGAAGAAATCGTCAAGTCCTCTTCGGGCGGCATCTTCAACAACGCCGCTCAGGTCTGGAACCACACGTTCTACTGGAACTGCCTGGCGCCAAACGCCGGCGGCCAACCAACCGGCGCACTTGGCGATGCCATCAACGCTGCGTTCGGTTCGTTCGACAAGTTCAAAGAAGAATTCACCAAGACGTCCGTCGGCACCTTCGGTTCCGGTTGGGGCTGGCTGGTGAAAAAGGCTGACGGTTCCCTGGCCCTGGCCAGCACCATCGGCGCCGGCAACCCGCTGACCAGCGGCGACACCCCGCTGCTGACCTGCGACGTCTGGGAACACGCTTACTACATCGACTACCGCAACGTGCGTCCAAAGTATGTGGAAGCGTTCTGGAACCTGGTCAACTGGAAGTTCGTGGCTGAGCAGTTCGAAGGCAAGACCTTTACTGCTTAAGCACACCTTGCTGTACCGCTGATCACTTGTGTGATTAATCAATAATCCGTGATCTGCTTAAAAACCGGAGCCCCGCCAAGGGCACCGGTTTTTTTATGCCCGCCGCACACCCTCGCCCATCGCTGCTATTAAACAGCCCGGTCTATAGCCAATCGCTATAAAAAACTGTCAGAAATCACAGGTTTTACCCCGTCAGATTTTATATAGGCTCAGATCTCCACCCTGTTCTGAAGGCTCAGGACAAGCAAACTTATAAGGAGATTGAACATGGCACATAACCCAATGGGCAAAGACCCGGCCGACTACGAGAGCGAGCCGATTTTTAACGCAACCACCCAAAAATTCAATATGGTGAACACCCGCACCGGACTGTTTGAAGCGTACGTAAAAATGCCCACCCCGAGCGGTAACCAGGGTAACGGCCCCCCGTTAGAAATGGACCTGTATTATAGCCCCCTGACCAATAACCAGGCCGCATTGGGCGACGGCTGGGAATTCAGCACGACTATTTACAGTGAAGAATATGAAAAGTTAACGCTCAATACCGGCGAAACACTGCCCTTGAAAAAGGGCAAAAACTTGAAACAAGTGGCGGTCATTGCCGAATGGGGCGCCGATGGTAAATTGACCGTCTACCGCAAAGGCGGCAGAACAGAAGTCTTGTCCAAGCTGGGAGATTCGCTGTTTTATCTACCCGAGTCGCTGACCCTCGATGGATATTACTTTCTGTACTCGACCTGGCTTGCCACAGCCCACGTAATAGACGGTAAAACCTATTATCAAACCAAGTTACAGCGTGTTAAAGACAGCCTTCGTACGCTGATCGAAATTGACTATACGCTCGCCGAAGATAACGCCCAGTCAGCACTTACGCCCGTCACCCTGACCTTCTGGCCCGACGATGCCACTGAAACATTGCGCTATGAGCTGACGATTGAGGACTACGCCCTTAAATCCGTGACGCTTGCCGACGATATTAAAACCTCGTTCACGTATCTGGATCATAAGACCGCTGGCTGGCTGCTGAACACGTTCACCCACTGGGACGGCCTCGTTGAAGAGGTTGAGTACGACGACAATGGGCTGACCTTCCCGGACAACCCCACATTATCGGCACTGCCCTGTGTTCTCGGCCATCACTTGCAGCCCAACGGCGGCGGGGAACCGGTCTTTCATCATTATGAGTACAGTCGATATACCAACCTTAAAGCCTACATAACAACTAAAACCGGCGCTGGACAAAAGACGATCTATACGTACGATCACAAGACTAACGAAATCTTATCGGAATTGACCAGTAGCACCACGGACGACATTACGACCTATACCAACACAGACTACACAATTTCTGCAGAACCGAACGCCATAAAAAATGAACGTTCCACTACATACGGCCAATCACCTTCTAAACCTCGAAAAATAGATATTCATAATCGTTTCAACAAAGATGCTGCCCTGATTGAAAACAAAAAACTTAACACATCCACCACCTACGAATACGATGACGGCGAAAAATTTCTCTCGGACCGACCGTACAAGGAAACCATACTGCTCGGCGAGTATTTAAACATTGCCATAAACACTAAAACGTATCTTTATACCGATATACCCGGCATGAGCGAGCCAAAGCTCGCCGTCCTGATAGAAACCTTCGACCCCTTAAATATCATTAACCCCAGCATCACTTTCCAGAACTTCAGCTATTACACGGACAATGACTTTCGTAAAGGAAAACTAATGGAAGTCGCCTACGAAGATGACATATTTCGTGTACCCAAACGTGCCTTTACGTACACCCTCGGGGGGGCAAACAACACAGAGCTGACCACAAAGACCGTCGACACTGAACCTACTGGAACCTCGCGTACGTCTTCATCCACTCAGAGCGTTCTCAGCGGGCGCCTCATTCGTCAGGTGGACACAGACGGTAATCGGACGGAGTACACCTATGACGCGTTTGGAAGGTTAGCGACGCTCACAGTGTGCGCGCAGAGCCCAACCTATAAGCAAACCACTCGCTATGCCTATCCGGCCCCTGGCCAAGTGAAGGTCACCGAGCCTAACGGGCAGGTTCGCTTGAGCCAATACGATGGTCAAGACCGGCTGGTAAGGGAGTACGAATACGTCGAAGCAAACACCCAGCGCCTGCTCAGGGAAGTCAGCTACGACCTCATGGGGCGCGAATTGCGCAGCACGCAGTACGATTACACGGAAGACGGCACCCAAGTCAGCGACTGGAGCGAAATAGATTACGACGATTGGGGTGAAGTCAGCGGGCGACGCTACAGCGACGGTCGGCAAGATTTCAACCTGTACGACCCCATTGCAATGACACGGAGCGAATGGACCGGTAATGCCAACGACAAACACCGCAAGGTGACAACCTACAACGCGGACGAGACGATCCAGAAAGTTGTGTGGCACGGCCAGAACGGCGTCGCATTTCAAACTCAAACCGCCACCTACACATTTGAGAAGCGACTCGCACAGTTGGAAACCGTTGGCGAGTTCGGTGTCACCACCATCCGCTATACCTATGACGTCTTCGGACGCGTGCTGACCGAGTCCCATGTCGAAAACGATAAAGGCTTGCTCCCGCTGGATCTCGTCTACAGCTACCACTACACCTATCCCCCGTTGTTGCGCACTGATGAACCGGCAACCATAAGGATCAGTTTTGGCCCCCTGGGCGCCTCGACGCGTTTATTGGGTAGCCGAACATTCGATGGGTGGGACCGTGTCACCAGCCTGAGCCGAGGCAACAGCGTAGAGACCTACCTCTACAATGGCGGGGACCCATTGCCGACGTCAAAAACAACCGCAGACGGTATCGACCTCCAATACGAGTACATCAAGGAACTGGGCAATAAACTCGGCAAAGTCAGTGGCAAAGGTGCCAACCAGCAAAAAAACTTCACCTATGCCCACGCCACACAAAGCCTCTCCACAGCCAGCGAGGGAGAACATTTTTTACAATACGACCATGACCTCAACTTACGCACCACCCAGCAACGCGTGCAAACTCAGCCCGGTGAAGCCAAAGAAGTCTCCTGCCTCTATTCACCCGCGGGGCGTGTGCTCAGTGATACCGACGTCTTCGAGCACTCAACGCAGTTTGAGTACAATCCGAAGGGCCAGCGTACACGTAGCGTCAACACACACGACACTTCGTGCACTTACACCGACCAAGGGCTATTGAAAGAAGAGGTTGTAAAGACTCTGGGCAGCGCATCGACAAGCATCAAGGTCACTTACAGTTATGACGCTGAGCAGCGTGAAACCAGCCGCCGTTTCGTACCCGCTGCAAATGCCGCCTCTGCCTTGGAAATAACCACCGTTTACTATGGCGACGGTAAGTTCAAACAGGTCCAGTTGAAACAAGGCAGCGCCGTCAAAGGCTCGCGCAGTTTCACCTACAGTGCGGGCGGGCGGCTTAAGGCATGCACGACTACAGGGGTTTGGAGGCCTAAAAACCCGAAGGGCAAACTCATAGACAAGCAAGAGTTCACCTATGATGGCCTGGGCAATGTCACCCGCTGTGTCAGCACTTTCGCCGGCGCAAGCAACACAGCGACCTACACCTACGACAGCTCCACGGGCGTTCGCCTGGAAAAGATCGCGAACAGCCATGCGGACTACACAAAGTCTGCGACCTTGACGTACGACATTGCCGGCCGGGTCACTCAAGACCAAAACGGTAAAAAATACACCTATGACTGGTTAGGCCGGCTGATAAAGGCAGGGAGCACCCGGTATAGCTACGACCCCAGCGATCGCCTCATGACCCAAGGCGAGGGCTCGCAGCAACGTCAAGTCATCTATAACGAACTCCAGGTCAATGGCGAGTACTCGCTTGGGGATAACGATGCCTACCGGCATATGGAACCCGGCAGTACCGGCTGCACCGCTCAACGAACCCGGATTTCCGGAGTAGACAGAACCCTATACGAATGGCGCGACGTCAACGGCACGGTGTGGGTTACCTACGACGCGCAGGCCAACACCACAAAATTTCATGCTTATAGCCCCTACGGCGAACACTTCTTTGAAGATACCCAATCGTTACTGGGTGACAATGGCGAGCTCTACGACAGCACCATCGGCCAATACCCGTTGGGCTGTGGTTACCGCTTTCTCAACCCAGAGACGCGACAGTTCAATGCCCCGGACACGAGCAGCCCCTTTGGCATAGGTGGCCCACACGCTTACGGTTACTGTACCGATAACGACCCCATCAATTTTCAAGACCCCACCGGCCACTTCTCAGTAAGCAATCGATTGAGGGGTATTTGGGGCGACAGTCTTCCTGGCCCCCTCAGCCTGGGCAAAGACTCACAATTGATTAGCACTATAATTTTTACCGCTATAGGGGTGCTATCGGCTGTTATGACGGGAGGCGCGACGCTGCTTTTATCGGCGGGTATGGTCGTCTTTGCCGCTATTTCAGCAGCCACGGCCGTCGTGTCGGTCCTGATTGCCGACATCAGTTCAGACTGGTCTGAAGGGTTGGCCTGGGCTTCCCTGGTCTTTGGCGTATTCAGCTCAGCAGCCAAGCTAGGCATGAAGCTTGCCAAACGGGCAGTGATGTTTGCCCGCTATCTGGGGAACTCAGCACGTGCTGTCGGCAAGAACATCTTTCAGCGCGCGGCAGTCATTTCACAGAGCCAAAAAACGGTGCTATCCATCATCGGCGAGACGCGAGAAAATATGAACCCTCTGCGTTGGGCTGCAGCGATAGAGCCGTATCCTTTCAACTCCAACGCTGTGATCCCAGCGATCGCAAAATTCGAACCGTTTGATGACCTCAACACCATCGCTTTCGCTGTTACGGGAGTCTTGACGAATACCGGCGTTTTGGACGACTCGAAGAATACTGACGGTTTTAATTCGCTCATCGGTAACGGGACTTGGTTGCCGAATGGTAGTTGGAAGAGTTTATGGAACAAGCCCTGGCGCTTTCCTCGGCTGCGCTAACGCCTGCAGAACTGATGTCCGTCGGCGCGGGCTCAGGCCTGCAACCCCTTCAATGACTGAGCAGCGCTTGCAGTAGGAAAAAGCCCGGCTATTTTTGCCGGGCTTTTTTTGTGGTGAATTGTGCTCCGGTCGTTGGAACTCAGTGCGCAAATCGTGCCACGTAGTGAGGGTGAGGAATTCACCTCTATTACTTGTCGGAGAAATTACTATGATCGGTGGCGTAATAGCAGCAGTCATGCCTATGGCTGGCCAGGCAATGGGCGGCATGGGCGAAGTGGCAAAAATGGGCACAGAAATCGCCAAAGTCGCTGGCGAAGTAGTTAAAGCATTGGCCAAGCAACAAGGCGGAGAGAATAAAGACGGCGCGAATCAACACAAGATCGCGAACGAGGATACGCACAAACACAACGGCAAAATGCAGTACGACGCCCCGCAATCGATGAATATCAATATCAATCAGCACAGCTGATAGAGACATGAGCGCATTCGCTCCCCAAGCGCCCTGTGCTCTTAGGGAGCTGTCTCAGGCAGGCGGATTCCCCATCCGCCTGCCCCCCGCCTTCCCCCTTCGCTGTCACCCTCCCTTCAAGTTAGTCACCAAACCCGCCGATGCCCTAATGTTCCTTTGACTGCCATCACGAGATTGCCAATACTCATGGCATATTGAGGCCACCCGCATGGAACAAGGAATGCCCCTTTGAAGCTGGAACTCAAAAACAGCTTGTCGGTGAAGTTGCTACGGGTTGTGCTGCTGTCGGCATTGATCGTGGGCGTGGCGCTGAGCGCGGCGCAGATCGTGTTCGATGCCTACAAGACGCGCCAGGCCGTGGCCGGTGATGCCCAGCGCATCCTCGACATGTTTCGCGACCCCTCGACCCAGGCCGTCTACAGCCTGGACCGCGAGATGGGTATGCAGGTGATCGAAGGCCTGTTTCAGGACGAAGCCGTGCGCATGGCCTCCATCGGCCACCCCAACGAAACCATGCTCGCGGAAAAAACCCGCGCGTTGCAGCAATCGCCCACCCGCTGGCTGACCGACCTGATTCTTGGCCAGGAACGCACCTTCACCACGTCATTGGTCGGCAAAGGCCCCTACAGCGAGTATTACGGCGACCTGAGCATCACCCTCGACACGGCCACCTATGGCAAAGGCTTTCTGGTCAGCTCGGTGATCATCTTTATTTCCGGTGTATTGCGTGCCCTGGCCATGGGCTTGGTGTTGTACCTGGTTTATCACTGGCTGCTGACCAAGCCGTTATCGCGGATTATCGAGCACCTGACCTCGATCAACCCGGACCGGCCCAGCGAACACAAGATTCCCCAGCTCAAAGGCCACGAACGTAACGAACTGGGGCTGTGGATCAACACCGCCAACCAGTTGCTTGAATCCATCGAGCGCAACACCCACTTGCGCCACGAGGCCGAGTCCAGCCTGCTGCGCATGGCCCAGTACGACTTTCTCACCGGCCTGCCCAACCGCCAGAAGTTGCAGGAGCAACTGGACAAAATTCTGATCGACGCCGGCCGCCGCCAACGTCGCGTTGCGGTGTTGTGCGTAGGGCTGGATGACTTCAAAAGCGTCAACGAACAGTTCACCTACCAGGCCGGCGACAAATTGCTGCTGGCCCTGGCCGACCGTCTGCGTGCCCACAGCGGCCGCCTCGGCGCCTTGGCCCGGCTGGGCGGCGACCAGTTTGCGCTGGTGCAGGCCGATATCGACCAACCTTACGAAGCCGCCGAACTGGCGCAAAGCATCCTGGACGACCTGGAAGCCGAATTCGCCCTCGATCATGAGCAGATTCGCCTGCGCGCCACTATCGGCATCACCCTGTTCCCCGAAGACGGCGACAGCACCGAGAAGCTGCTGCAAAAAGCCGAGCAGACCATGACCCTGGCCAAGAGCCGCTCGCGCAACCGCTATCAGTTCTATATCGCCAGCGTCGACAGTGAAATGCGCCGGCGCCGCGAGCTGGAAAAAGACCTGCGCGATGCCCTCAGCCGTGACCAGTTTCACTTGGTGTACCAGCCGCAAATCAGCTACCGCGACCACCGCGTGGTCGGCGTCGAAGCGCTGATCCGCTGGCAGCACCCGGAGCACGGCCTGGTGCCCCCCGACTTGTTCATCCCACTGGCGGAACAGAACGGCACCATTATTCCGATTGGCGAATGGGTGCTGGACCAAGCCTGCCGGCAATTGCGCGAGTGGCATGACCTGGGCTTCACCACCCTGCGCATGGCGGTCAACCTGTCCACCGTGCAGTTGCACCACACCGAGCTGCCACGGGTGGTCAACAACCTGATGCAGATCTACCGCCTGCCGCCACGCAGCCTTGAGTTGGAAGTGACCGAGACCGGCCTGATGGAAGACATCAGCACCGCCGCCCAGCACTTGCTGAGCCTGCGACGTTCCGGGGCGCTGATCGCGATTGATGACTTCGGCACCGGCTATTCGTCCTTGAGTTACCTCAAAAGCTTGCCCCTGGACAAGATCAAGATCGACAAGAGCTTCGTTCAGGACCTGCTGGATGACGACGACGATGCAACCATCGTGCGCGCCATCATTCAACTGGGCAAAAGCCTCGGCATGCAGGTGATCGCTGAAGGCGTGGAAACCGCCGAGCAAGAGGCCTACATCATTTCCGAGGGCTGCCACGAAGGTCAGGGTTACCACTACAGCAAACCATTGCCGGCCCGAGAGTTGGCCGCTTACTTGAAACAGTCCGAGCGCAATAACGCAGCGATTCTCTGAACGGTCAAAGCAATACTAAATATTTCCCGCGTATAACCCTTTACACAAAATGCAAATCTTTCGCATTATGTCGCAGCTTTTGCGCGCCCCCGCGCGTCCTATCAACAACCGAAGCAGGATGTTCGCCATGATTCGTATGCCCCTGGCCACCGCCAGTCTGCTGGCCATTGCCATTTCTCTCGCCGGTTGCGGCGAAGGTAAAGACAAGGCCGCCGCGCCTCAAGCGCCGACGCCGGCTGCCAGCACTACCGCTCCAGCGGCTGCCGCACCTGCCGGCAAGGTCGACGAAGCGGCCGCCAAGGCCGTGGTCGCGCATTACGCTGACATGGTGTTCGCGGTGTACAGCGATGCCGAATCCACTGCGAAAACCCTGCAAACCGCAATCGACACGTTCCTCGCCAACCCGAACGACCAAACCCTGAAAGCAGCCCGTACCGCCTGGATCGCCTCGCGCGTACCGTACCTGCAGAGCGAAGTGTTCCGCTTCGGCAACACCATCATCGACGACTGGGAAGGCCAGGTGAACGCCTGGCCCTTGGACGAAGGCCTGATCGACTACACCGACAAATCCTACGAGCACGCCCTGGGTAACCCAGGCGCCACCGCCAACATCATCGCCAACACCCAGATCCAAGTCGGCGAAGACAAGATCGACGTCAAGGAAATCACCCCGGACAAACTCGCCAGCCTCAATGAGCTGGGCGGCTCCGAAGCCAACGTCGCCACCGGCTACCACGCCATCGAGTTCCTGCTGTGGGGCCAAGACCTCAACGGCACCGGCCCTGGCGCGGGCAACCGTCCCGCCTCCGACTACATGACCGGTGATGGCGCCACTGGCGGCCACAACGAGCGCCGTCGCACTTACCTGCGCGCGGTGACTCAGTTGCTGGTCAGCGACCTGGAAGAAATGGTCGGCAACTGGAAACCCAACGTCGAAGACAACTACCGCGCCACCCTGGAAGCCGAACCTGCCACCGACGGCCTGCGCAAAATGTTGTTCGGCATGGGCAGCCTCTCCCTCGGCGAGCTGGCCGGTGAGCGCATGAAGGTTTCGCTGGAAGCCAACTCGCCGGAAGACGAGCAGGATTGCTTCAGCGACAACACGCACAACTCGCACTTCTACGATGCCAAGGGTATTCGTAACGTTTACCTGGGCGAGTACACCCGCGTCGACGGTACCAAGATGACCGGCGCGAGCTTGTCGTCGCTGGTGGCCAAGGCCGACCCGGCTGCCGACACCGCACTGAAGGCCGACCTGGCGTCGACCGAAGCGAAGATCCAGGTCATGGTTGACCACGCCAACCAGGGTGAGCACTACGACCAGCTGATTGCTGCGGGTAACGATGCCGGCAACCAGATCGTGCGTGATGCGATTGCCGCGCTGGTCAAGCAGACCGGTTCGATCGAAACAGCTGCCGGCAAGCTGGGTATCAGCGACTTGAACCCGGACAGCGCTGATCACGAGTTCTGATCAGGCGTGAGTTGAATGAGGCGGCCTTCGGGCCGCCTTTTTTATGCGCCCTCTCGAATACCCCGTGACCTCTGTGGAAACTGGTTTGCCTGCAATAGCGGTGTGTCAGGCAGCTGAGTTATCGAATGGCACACCGCCATCGCAGGCAAGCCAGCTCCCACTGTTGATCTTCATTGATCTCAGGCTTCAGGTTTACATGCCCTGCACCCCAGGTAGAATGGCGCCTGTCCTCCAGCACCCGAGCGAACTTCATGGCGTTGCCGACCCTACGCATCATCGGTTTCATCATCGGCATCTTCCTGATCACCCTCGCGATCGCCATGGTTATCCCGATGGCCACCCTGGTGATCTTCGAGCGCACCAGCGACCTGCCCTCGTTCCTGTGGGCCAGCCTGATCACCTTTCTCGCCGGCCTGGCCCTGGTCATCCCCGGCCGCCCCGAGCACGTGCACCTGCGCCCCCGAGACATGTACCTGCTCACGGTCAGCAGTTGGGTGGTGGTGTGCGTGTTCGCCGCGCTACCGTTCTTGCTGACCCAGCACATCAGCTACACCGACTCATTCTTCGAAAGCATGTCCGGCATCACCGCTACCGGGTCCACGGTATTGAGCGGGCTGGACAGCATGTCCCCCGGCATCCTGATGTGGCGCTCGATGCTGCACTGGCTGGGTGGCATCGGCTTTATCGGCATGGCGGTGGCGATCCTGCCGCTGCTGCGCATTGGTGGCATGCGCCTGTTCCAGACCGAATCCTCCGACCGCTCAGAAAAAGTCATGCCGCGCTCGCACATGGTGGCGCGGCTGATTGTGGCGGCGTATGTGGGCATCACCATATTCGGCAGCCTGGCGTTCTGGTGGGCTGGGATGGGCTTGTTTGATGCGATCAACCACGCGATGTCGGCGATTTCCACCGGGGGCTTTTCCACCTCCGATGAATCCCTCGCCCACTGGAAACAGCCTGCCGTGCACTGGGTCGCCGTGGTGGTGATGATCCTCGGCAGCTTGCCGTTCACCCTGTACGTGGCCACGTTGCGCGGCAACCGAAGGGCACTGATCAAAGATCAGCAAGTGCAAGGCATGCTCGGTTTGCTGCTGGTGACCTGGCTGGTGCTCGGTACCTGGTACTGGTGGACCACCGATTTGCATTGGCTGGAGGCGCTGCGCCATGTAGCGGTGAACGTGACGTCAGTGGTGACGACTACCGGTTTTGCACTCGGGGACTACAGCATCTGGGGCAACTTCTCACTGATGCTGTTCTTCTACCTGGGGTTCATCGGCGGTTGCTCGGGCTCCACGGCGGGCGGGATCAAGATCTTCCGCTTCCAGGTCGCCTATATCCTGCTCAAGGCCAACTTGAACCAGCTGATTCACCCGCGTGCGGTGATCAAGCAGAAGTACAACGGCCACCGCCTCGATGAAGAGATCGTGCGTTCGATCCTGACGTTCTCGTTTTTCTTCGCCATCACCATCTGCGCCATTGCCCTGGCTCTGTCGCTGCTGGGGCTGGACTGGATGACCGCGTTGACCGGCGCCGCCAGCACTGTGTCGGGCGTTGGCCCGGGCCTGGGCGAAACCATCGGCCCGGCCGGCAACTTCGCCAGCCTGCCGGATGCGGCCAAGTGGATCTTGTCGCTGGGCATGCTGCTCGGAAGGCTGGAGATCATTACAGTCTTTGTTCTGTGCATTCCGGCATTTTGGCGGCACTGAACGTCGACGCTTCCAGCAACCGCGCCCGGTATTCGCCGGGCGTGGCATCGAACCAACGGCGGAACGCGCGGAAGAAATTGCTCGGGTCGGCAAAGCCCAACAGGTAGGCAATTTCCAGCAGGGTCATGCTCGGCTGCGCCAGGTATTGCTCGGCGAGTTCGCGACGGGTGTCGTCGAGCAAGGTCTGGAAACTGGTGCCCTCCTCCTGCAAGCGCCGTTGCAAGGTGCGCTGGGACAGGTGCAAGGTCTGGGCGACCACTTCGCGCTTGGGCTCGCCCTGGGGCAGCAGACGGCACAGCACCTGGCGGGCCTTGTGGGTCACGCGGCTCTCGGAAAACCGCGCCAGGTATTCACCGGCAAACCGATCATGCAGCAGCGCCATGGCCTCATTGGCCGTGGGCAGCGGCGCATCCATGTCGGCCTGCTCGAAAATCAGCGCGTCATAAGGCGCATTGAATTCCAGGGGCGCATGGAAGGCTTGTTTGTAAGGCGCCAGGTCGGCCGGTTGATCGCCTTGCAACACCACTTTGCGCGGTTGCAGGCTGCGGCCGGTCAACCAGCCGCACAATGCCAAGGCACTGGCCAGCGAGGCTTCGGCGCTTTGTCGGGTGGGTGGGAGATGATCGCCGTGTACCGTCAGAATCAGCGCATAGCCTTCGGGTAACAGGCGGAAACTCAGGTCAGCACTTTCGGCGATGATGCGCTGGTAGCGCACCAGGCGCATAAAGCCTTCGGCCAGGGTGTTGCTGGACATCAGCGCATAACCGGCCACATGAAACGACGCCGGGCGCACCACCTTGCCCATGTTCAGGCCAATCGCCGGGTTGCCCGACAGCTCCACCGCCCGTTGCCACAGTCGGGTCATGGAGTCTTGCGGAAAACGCGCGTCCGGGTCACTGAGGGCGGCGTAGTCCAGGCCCAGCTGCTTGAACAAGACACGACAATCCAGGCCGTCCATTTCCAACGCCTTGACTATTCCCATCGCCCAGCTTGCAGAAGTTGTTCGTTCGCTCATGGCGTCTTCTTGAAAAAAGCAGGCTCAACCGGCAGCCAGGAAGCCAAGGATACTAAAGTGGCATCTATTGTCACTGGCTGTTACCACTAATCACTCTAGACTCAAATAAGCTCCCCGCCGAACATCTGTTGGGCGGCACAACCACCCCAGGGCCGGACATTGTGCAAAACATCAAACAATTCAATAGCTTCGCCGAGTTCTACCCTTACTACCTGAGCGAACACGGCAACAGCACCTGCCGGCGCCTGCATTTTATCGGCACCACATTGGTGATCGGCATTCTGGCGTATGCGATTGGCAGAGGTTCGTTAGGCCTGCTGCTGGCGTTGCCGATCGCCGGCTACAGCTTTGCCTGGATCGGCCACTTCTTCTTCGAAAAGAACCGCCCGGCGACGTTTCAACACCCGTTCTACAGCCTGTTGGGCGATTTTGTGATGTACCGCGACATGATTTTGGGCAAGGTGCCGTTCTAGTGCGCGCTTTTACCTGTGACCTCTTGTCACTTGCTTTAAAAATTAAAATTAGTACATCCATCGACATAAAATTCTTTTTGTCATTTTCAGTGCTGTATCCTGCCAAGGCTTTTTGAGAGCGCGCAATCACACTGCGATTGATAAAGCAGACCTTGCGAGGAGCGACGACGATGCACGAGATACCTAATCTCCCCTTCCCAAGCCTGCACCCAACTGAGCAGCCAACACCGCATCAGGCCAGCAACAAACAGCCTGAGGCCAAAGAAGCAAAACCAGTCGACAGCAAACGCCAGGACTGACGCCGTACCAGACCGTGTGGAAAGCGCACCATTGAGCGCTTTCCACACAGCCTGAATCACGAGATACCCGCCATGACCGATAACGACCTCAACACGTCCCCCGATACCCCGGACGCCGCTGTACTCGACGCCGCCCTGCAGATGGTCGACGTCTGGAACCGCCTCAGCGCCGACAAACAAGCCTTGCTGCTCAAGCGCTTTGGCACCCAGGAAAACGCCCTGGCCGCCCTGGTGACCACGCAAATGCTGACGCCCGCCAAACCCTGATCATTGGGTAATCTGAAGTTTTTGCTGTTTTGCCGCCCCGCCCGGCCCCCGCGCCGGTATCATTAGCAGCCTATCTTTACCTGCTGCGACAGTGGACCTCTCCCATGCCAGATACCCAGCGCCCGATGGCGGTCACGCTGCAAGTCGTTTCCATCGTGCTGTTCACCTTTATCGGTTACCTGAATATCGGCATTCCCCTGGCCGTGTTGCCGGGCTATGTGCACAGTGAACTGGGCTACGGCGCCGTTATCGCCGGCTTGGTGATCAGCGTGCAATACCTGGCCACGCTGCTAAGCCGCCCGTACGCGGGAAAAATCATCGACAACCTGGGCAGCAAGCGCGCGGTGTTGATCGGCTTGGCGGGCTGCGGCCTGAGCGGCGTGTTCATGTTGCTGGCGGCGTGGTTTTCCAGCCTGCCGACCGTCAGCCTGATTAGCCTGCTGATCGGGCGACTGGTGCTGGGCAGCGCAGAAAGCCTGGTGGGTTCAGGCGCCATCGGCTGGGGCATTGGCCGGGTCGGCGCAGCCAACACGGCCAAGGTCATCTCGTGGAACGGTATCGCCAGTTACGGCGCGCTGGCCGTCGGCGCGCCGCTTGGGGTGCTGCTGGTCAGTCATTTCGGCTTATGGAGTATGGGCGTCAGCATCATTGTGCTGGCAGTGCTGGGCGTGCTCTTGGCCTGGAACAAGGTCGCGGCACCGATTGTGGCCGGTGTGCGCCTGCCGTTCATGAACGTGCTGGGCCGCGTGCTGCCTCACGGCTGCGCCTTGGCCTTGGGCTCGATCGGCTTTGGCACCATCGCCACGTTTATCACGCTGTATTACACCACCCAACACTGGGACAACGCGGTGTGGGCACTGAGCCTGTTCGGCGCCAGTTTTATCGGCGCACGCCTGCTGTTCGGCAACTTGATCAACCGTATCGGTGGGTTTCGCGTAGCGATTGCCTGCCTGTCGGTGGAGATCCTCGGCCTGTTGTTGCTGTGGCTGGCACCGGATGCTCACCTGGCCTTGGCTGGCGCGGCGTTGAGCGGGTTTGGCTTTTCCCTGGTGTTTCCGGCGCTGGGGGTGGAGGCGGTCAACCTGGTGCCAGCCTCCAGCCGTGGTTCGGCGGTGGGGGCTTATTCGCTGTTTATCGACTTGTCGCTGGGCATCACCGGCCCACTGGCGGGCGCAGTGGCGGCAGGCTTCGGCTTTGCCTCGATCTTCCTCTTCGCCGCCCTCGCCGCCGCCGGTGGCTTGCTGCTGAGCGTGTACCTGTACCGTAAAGCGCCCAAGGCCCGCGAGATGCGCGACGCCTAGAAGTCGACCTTACCGCGCCCGGCCTTGATACTGCCGCGCTTGGTCTTGGACTCCAGGCGACGCTTCTTTGAGCCCAACGTCGGTTTGGTCGGGCGGCGCTTCTTCTCGACTTTAGTGGCGCTGAGGATCAACTCCACCAAGCGTTCCAGCGCATCCGCGCGATTCTGTTCCTGGGTCCGGTATTGCTGGGCCTTGAGCACCAACACGCCTTCACTGGTGATACGGCTGTCGCGCAGCGCCAGCAGCCGTTCCTTGTAAAAGTCCGGCAACGACGACGCCGGAATATCAAACCGCAAGTGCACCGCGCTCGAGACCTTGTTGACGTTCTGCCCACCGGCGCCTTGGGCGCGAATGGCGGTCAGCTCGATCTCGGCATCGGGCAGGTGCACGTTGTTGGAAATAACCAGCATCACTCAAAAACCTTAGGCAACGGACAAGCCCAACTCGGACAACAACATCGACGCCTGGGCTTTGGAAATCACGGCGCCTTTGAACAGTTTGGCATCATTGAGGCGAAAACCGCTCAAATCCGCACCGCGCAGGTCGGCACCGGCAAAATTGGCGCCGTTGATACGCGCATGGGCGAGGCTGCAGTCGATCAATTCGGCCTTGCGAAAGTCAGCATCCGACAAGTCGCTGTCGGAAAAGTCCAAGTTATTCAGCACCGTTCGGGCAAACGACAGGCCGGACAAAAACGCGCTGTTAAGGCGGGTTTCGCTGAAGCTCAAGCCCAGGGACGCGCAGTGGGTGAAGTTGGCGCCGGTCAGCTTGCAGTGGGCAAAACTGGCCTGGGACAGTTTGCTGCGCTGCCAGCGGGTGTTGTTCAGGTCACAGCTGTTGAACTGCGCCTCCAACAGGTTCGCCGCCTCGAATATGGCGTGGGCTGCGCGGCAACTGGTCCATTGGGTGCCTTCAAGGCGCGAACCCAGGAAGGACGTCTGCACCAGAATGCAACGCTCGAACACCCAGTGGTCCAGCACCATGCGCGACAGATCCGCCCCGCTCAGGTCCACGCCAATCAGGCGCAACGGCCCGCTGTGCTGGTCGATCAAGTCTTCCAGCGCATCGCGCTGCAAGCTGCCGCCGTCGATGTCGGTGTGCTGCATGGGGCCTCCTAGGCAAGGGTCGATAAAAACAAGGTCGGGAGTTTAACCTGTCGACGCCCACAAAAAACCCGGCAAGGCGCCGGGTTTTCTGTTGATGCGATACGGCTTACTTCAACGCCGCACTCGTCGCGGTCAGTGCCGCTTCGGCGCTGCGCTTGTTCTTGATCCAGTAGCACAGCCCCATGAACGCCACCCACACCGGGATTGCGTACACCGAACGGTCAATGCCCGGGATCATCAACATGGTCCCCAGAATAAACACCACGAAGGCCACGCAGAGGATGTTGCCGTACGGGTACCACAGCGCCTTGAACAACGGCACTTGGCCGGTGCGGTTCATGTGCTGGCGGAACTTGAAGTGCGAGAAGCTGATCATCGCCCAGTTGATCACCAGCGTGGCCACTACCAACGACATCAGCAGTTCCAGCGCGTGTTGCGGGATCAGGTAGTTCATCAGCACCGCCACCAGGGTGATCGCCGCTGAGGCCAGAATCGAACGCACCGGTACGCCGCGCTTGTCGATTTTCGCCAAGGCCTTGGGCGCATCGCCCTGCTCGGCCATGCCCAGCAGCATGCGGCTGTTGCAGTAGGTGCCGCTGTTGTACACCGACAGCGCCGCAGTGAGCACCACGAAGTTGAGGATATGCGCGGCAGTGTTGCTGCCCAGCATCGAGAACACCTGCACGAACGGGCTGCCGCTATAGGCATCGCCGGACGCGTTGAGGGACGCCAGCAGGCTGTCCCATGGCGTCAGCGACAACAGCACTACCAGTGCGCCTATGTAGAAGATCAGGATGCGGTAGATCACCTGGTTGATCGCCTTGGGGATCACGGTGCGTGGCTGGTCAGCTTCGGCTGCGGTAAAACCGAGCATTTCCAGGCCGCCGAAGGAGAACATGATGATCGCCATGGCCATCACCAATCCGCCCACGCCGTGTGGGAAGAACCCACCGTGCTCCCACAGGTTGCTGACCGAAGCTTGCGGGCCGCCGCTGCCGCTGGCCAGCAAGTAGCTGCCCAGGGCGATCATGCCGACGATGGCCACCACCTTGATGATGGCGAACCAGAATTCGGCTTCACCAAAGACTTTGACGTTAGCCAAGTTAATCAGGTTGATCAGCACGAAAAACGCTGCTGCCGAGACCCAGGTCGGGATCTCAGGCCACCAGTAGTGCACATATTTGCCGACAGCCGTCAGCTCCGACATGCCGACCAGGATGTACAGGATCCAGCAGTTCCAGCCCGACAGGAAGCCGGCGAAACCGCCCCAGTACTTGTGGGCAAAGTGGCTGAAGGAACCGGCGACCGGCTCTTCGACGATCATTTCGCCGAGCTGGCGCATGATCATGAAGGCGATAAAGCCGCAGATGGCATAGCCGAGGATCATCGAAGGGCCGGCGGATTTGAGCACCCCAGCCGAGCCCAGGAACAGGCCGGTGCCGATGGCGCCGCCGAGGGCGATCAACTGGATATGCCGATTTTTCAGGCCGCGTTTCAGCTCGCCTGAAGGGGAATGGGGTCCACTCATGAAAAGGGTCTCACGCAAGGTTTGATGATGTTGAATGCACGTTGCTGCCTTGAATCTCGACTCAAGCAGCGCCGCTCAAACCCCAGCGCAGGCACCAGGAGTACAGCGTCTTTCTAACGGTCATGCGTCACCTGTTTGTTTTTATCTGTGACGAAATCGAACCCGTCCGGCTCGTGGCAGGGCGGAGTGATCAGGGTGGGTAAACCCTGGGTCTTGGCCTTTTGCGTGGGAACGCAAGGAGGGTCACAGTAAAACGCGGCGCATTGTACATCGCTCGACAGCTTCTGGGCGCCCCTGCAGAGCGCTTGCGACAATCTGTCAGAGATTCCTTACAGCAAGACACCGTCCATAAATGACTGGCCCATTGCGTAATTTTTACGTTACATCGCGTAAACCCAGCGTTACAGCCAGCTGAGTCCGTCATCCTCCAGAAAATTGTCGGCGGGCAATTTCTGATCAATCGGTTCAGCCAGCTCGCTGTTTTTTCTGGAAAAACATAAGCGATGAAAAAACAGAAGAAAAAATCCAAATGAGACCGTGTCAATAAATTTTTTGCATTCCGAAACACTCTCGCCTAGGTTCTTCCACTTGCCCAGCGAAGCCCGCTGGCAAGCCGTTCTCAAACAACGTCCTCTAGGAGATACACCATGCAAGCACTGGAAAACGACCTGGAAACCGAACTGCAACTCGACGATTGGTTTGAAGCGCCGACCCATGAGGCCGCCGTTGAAATGATGCAAGCCGATGCCGTTGTGCCATTTGGCACGGCGATGTGGCCTTTCTAACACCCGGCAGGCATCCGGCAGATGCAGTGCACGGCATCTGCCCCCTTACCCAAGGCACACAAGGACACACGTCATGGACAAGGCCCGCGCCGTCGAACACTTTCTCTACTACCTCGCACACCACCCGGCCCTCAACGGCCTGAGCCGCCCTACCGTGCTGCTGGGCCATACCGAGCGCTACGACGCCATCGCCCAAACGATCACCCATGGCAGCGCCGCCCGCTTCAATTTCCAGGTGCAGCGCCTGGACCTGGCCGCCAGCGAGACCCTGGCCCAAGCCATCGAAGCCTGCGACCTGTACCTGTTTCTCTACGACTCCTCGACCCTGCCCAACCCACGCGCCGAAGGCCCGGACTTCATCCGCGCCCTGCACGGCGTGATGGCTGAGCACTGGAAGAAATCCCTGCTGTTCAAGGATTATGGCGACTACTTCTACGACACCTTCAGCGTCGAGCCACAGCGCATTGCCGACCTCAACGCCACGCTGATCCGGCGCATGTCCCAGGCCAACGTGCTGAGCTTTACCGACAAGCACGGCTCACGCCTGGAAGCGCCGATGAGCAGCATCAAGAAGTGGACCAATATCAACGGCGTCGGCAACCACGACCTGGCGCCAGGCGAGATCGCCACCCACAGCGAGGCCATCAACGGCCAGGTGCGGTTTGTCGGCACCTTTCTGAGCACCATCCCGTTTGCGCGCAAATACGGCGTGCTGCAATCACCGCTGGAGCTGTGGATCGAGAACTCGACGATTTGCAGCGTGGCCAGCGACGTGCCGGGGCTGGCGGATGACTTCAACAAATACCTGAATGCCAACCCGTCCAACCGCCGCGTGGAAGAGCTGGGGATTGGCACCAATGAAGGGGTCAAGGATTTGTATGCGCGCAACGCCGGGTTTGAAGAGCGCCACTGCGGTTTGCACCTGGGCTTGGGTGGCGGGCAGAAAGGCAGCCATCATTTGGATTTGATCTTTGCCAGCGGGGTGTTGGCGCTGGATGACAAGCCGGTGTTTGATGGGACGTTTGCGTTTTAGAACCCAAATACCAGAGACACTGAGGATCAATGTGGGAGCTGGCTTGCCTGCGATATAGGCACCTCGGTCTATCAGACAGACTGCGGTGATGCCATCGCAGGCAAGCCAGCTCCCACACTTGAATGGATTACCAAATTGAGACCAAAAAAAACGCCAACCCTAAGGTTGGCGTTTTTGTGCAGCCGTTACATCACTGCGGCTTCTTGCGACCAAAACCAGGACGCTGACCGGAACCCGCCGGGGCGCCACGGCGCTTGCCCGATGGCTCGTCGGCGACCAGTTTCAAGCCTGGACGCTTTTTCGGCGCGGGCTTGGCTGGGCGCTTGGTGTTGGCGCTGTCGGCTGGGCGGTCGGATGCCGGAGCACCACGGCCTTCACCACGGTTACCGCGACCGCCACTTGGGGCTTCACCACCACGCGCAGGGCGCGGGGTGCGCGGTGCACGCTCGCCTTCCTGACGGGACGGCGCCGTTGGGCGACGCTCACCTTCGATGTGCGGCTCACGGGAGATACGACCGCCGGTGGCCGGTGCATTCAGCGCGGGGCGCAGGGTGCGGGCAACACGTTCGGTGCGCGCCACAGGGCGCGACGATTTACGCTGCATACGCTCAAGCTTGTCTTTGCTCTTGGCGTTCATCTGCGGCATAGCAACCGGCGTCAGGCCGACTTCGGCGCTGAGGATGTCGACTTCGTACTGGCTCATTTCGCGCCAGCGGCCCATCGGCAGGTCGGAGTTCAAGAACACCGGGCCGAAACGCACGCGCTTCAGGCGGCTAACCACCAGGCCCTGGGATTCCCACAGGCGACGTACTTCACGGTTACGGCCTTCCATCACCACGCAGTGGTACCAGTGGTTGAAACCTTCGCCGCCGGGCGCCTGCTTGATGTCGGTGAACTTGGCCGGGCCGTCTTCAAGGACCACGCCGGCTTTCAAGCGCTCGATCATCTCGTCATCGACTTCGCCACGTACACGCACCGCGTACTCGCGGTCCATCTCGTAGGACGGGTGCATCAGGCGGTTGGCCAGTTCACCGTCGGTGGTGAACATCAGCAAGCCGGTGGTGTTGATGTCCAGACGGCCGATGTTGATCCAGCGGCCTTCTTTAGGCTTAGGCATCTTGTCGAACACGGTCGGACGGCCTTCCGGGTCGTCACGGGTGCAGATTTCGCCATCAGGCTTGTTGTACATGATCACGCGGCGCACCGATTCGGCGGCCTCTTCACGCTTGATGACCTTGCCATCAATGGTGATTGCATCGTGCAGGTCGACGCGCTGGCCAAGGGTGGCTTCTACGCTGTTGACCTTGATGCGCTTCTGGGTGATCCAGGCTTCGACGTCGCGGCGCGAGCCCACGCCGATACGCGCCAGCACCTTTTGCAGTTTTTCGCCTGCTGGGCCGATTTCCTGGCTGTCGTTCTGGTCTTGGTCGTTCATCTTAAGCACCTCCCGGTGGGTCGATTCAGGCGTGGCCTGAAGAGTGTTGAAAGCGGGGCTTTGGCCGAATACGTCGCCAAAGGGTCGAGAATCATACGCGCATAGCGCGCGTTACGCATCAGAGACTAGTCGATAACGCCCAAGTCATTTGCTTTTCCGCCGACCGGTGGCGCCCAGCGCCAGCAGCCGCAGCTCGGCTTCGGCCAGTACCGTGCGTTTGTCGACTTTGTCGAGTTTCTTCCAGGCGCGGATTTCGCCCTTGCTGCGGCCACAGCCGACGCAGATGTCGTCGCTGAATTTGCAGATGCTGATGCAAGGGTCTTTGGTGGAAATCATCGCTATAACTCTCGTTCCCACGCTACGCGTCACAAACGGACACAGAGCGTCCAGGCGGCGTTCCCACGCAGAGCGTGGGAACGATCAAAACACAGCGGCCTGTATCAGAGGCGCTTGACGCTGAATACCTTACCCGTCTTGGACAGTTTGCCTTGCCAGTCTTCTGCATTGCATTTCAACTTGACCCAGACCGGAATCGCAGTGCCGTCATCATCCTTGAATTCAGTGGGTTTGCATCCCTGAGGCAACGTGTTGGACGCACCGATCCACAGCGCGTCAGAGGAACCAGGGCGATAGTAAACGGCGCGTTCTACACCCGTAGGCCCGGCGCTCAGACCAATAGCGCCAGTGGGCGCGGCACCCGCGACAATGTTGACGCTGACGTCGCCACTGAATGGGTTGTACGTCGCTGCCACCGCATAAGCGCAGGTAAAAACAGCCGAACCGATTAAAGCCATCACGCCCAGCGAGGCAGTGATGCGTTGACGAGTAATTTTCATGAAGGGTCATCCAAGTCAAAAGAACGGGATTACGACCACCACGAATGAAACGGCACAGCCGTAATGGCGCTTAGCGAGTAAACGCCGCGCGTCACAACCAAACAACTGTCAGAACTAACAGGTAACACGCCTGCCACGCAGCTGGCTGACGGCTCGGCCCTGCGGGTGAGTCAGGGCTCAAACGAGCGGCGCTCGTTTTCGATGGCTTCGGCCAACGCTTGTGCTTCAGCCTCTTCGTCACTCAATTCGGGTTGCCCCAAGGCGGCGACAGCGGCCAGGAGCTTCTCGCGAGCTTCGGCCACACCGAGAATGTCTTCCTCAGGCTCGATTTCGGGTTCGGGTTCGGGTTCGGGTTCGGCCTCAGCTTCACTATCGACCTCAGGCTCGTTTTCAACGTTCACCTGAGTTTCAGGCTCAACCGCACCGTCACGCAGCAAGTCGTCGAAGTCGGTCTTGATCCCCTGCTCCATGTCGTCCAGTTCCAGCAACAAGGTGTGGAAGCTGGTTTCATCCTTTGGTTCTTCCGGCTCTGCCGTGGCGTCTGCCAGTTCCTGCAAGCTGGCCGGGACCGGCGCGTCGTCGAAGTCCAGCACCGGCTCAGTTTCCATCTCGCGCAGTTCGGCCAACGGCGGCAGGTCGTCGAGGTTTTTCAGGTTGAAGTGGTCGAGGAACACCTTGGTGGTGGCGAACATCGCCGGCTTGCCGGGCACGTCACGGTAGCCAACGATGCGGATCCACTCGCGCTCCAGCAGTGTCTTGACGATATGGCTGTTGACCGCCACGCCGCGCACGTCCTCGATCTCGCCCCGAGTGATCGGCTGGCGATAGGCGATCAACGCCATGGTCTCCAGCATTGCCCGTGAATAACGCTGCGGGCGCTCTTCCCACAAGCGACCGACCCACGGGGAAAACTTCTCACGAATCTGCAGGCGATAACCCGACGCCACTTCGCGCAACTCAAACGCACGGCCGTCGCAGGACTTGCGCAGGATTTCCAGGGCCTTCTTGAACACAGGCGGCTCAGGGCGCTCGGCCTCTTCAAAGAGTTCGAACAGGCGCTCCAGGGATTGCGGTTTACCCGAGGCCAGGAGAAAGGCTTCCAGCAGCGGCGCCAGTTCGCGGGGTTCAGTCAAATTCATCGATTCAGCTCTTTATTCGGCTCGCGCCCGCACGTGGATAGCCGCAAAAGGCTCATTCTGGACCAGCTCGACCAAGGATTCCTTGACCAGTTCAAGCACCGCCATAAAGGTCACCACCACCCCCAGACGCCCTTCTTCTTTGGTGAACAGCTCGACAAAGGGTACAAACCCGCCACCCTTGAGGCGTTCAAGCACATCGCTCATGCGCTCGCGGGTCGACAAGGCCTCGCGGCTGACCTGATGGCTTTCAAACATGTCGCCACGGCGCAGTACTTCGGCCATGGACATCAGCAATTCTTCCAGGCTCACGTCCGGCAATAGCTTGCGCGCCCGGGCTTCCGGGGCGTCGAGCTTGGGCACCACCACATCACGGCCAACGCGGCTCAAGCCGTCGATGCCTTCGGCAGCCGCCTTGAAGCGCTCGTACTCTTGCAGGCGGCGGATCAGTTCGGCGCGCGGGTCGTCTTCTTCGGCCTCGATGGTCTCCGAGCGCGGCAACAGCATGCGCGACTTGATCTCGGCGAGCATGGCGGCCATCACCAGGTACTCGGCGGCCAGCTCCAGGCGCACCGTCTGCATCAACTCGACATAGCCCATGTACTGGCGGGTAATTTCCGCCACGGGGATGTCGAGGATGTTGATGTTCTGTTTGCGGATCAGGTACAGCAGCAAGTCCAGCGGGCCTTCGAAGGCTTCAAGGAACACCTCCAGGGCGTCCGGCGGGATGTACAAATCCAGCGGCATTTCCAGGACTGCCTGGCCATAGACCATGGCAAAGGGCAGTTCCTGCTGGGCGCCGGCCTGGCTGTCGACAGTTTCCACCACCGACATTCAGGCCTCGACCATAAAGGGCGTCGGGTCGCCGCAGCCCACCCGCACGACTTCCGGCTCGCCATCGGCCAGGTTGATCACGGTGGAGGCTTTATTGCCGCCGTAGCCGCCGTCGATGATCAGGTCGACGTGTTTCTCCAGCAGGCGGCGCATTTCGTAAGGGTCGTACAACGGCTCTTCTTCGCCGGGCAGGATCAACGACACGCTCATCAACGGCTCACCCAGCTCAGCCAGCAACGCCAGGGCAATCGGATGTTCCGGCACGCGCAGGCCGATGGTGCGCTTCTTAGGGTGCAGCAACAGCCGCGGCACTTCGCGGGTGGCATTCAGAATAAAGGTGTAAGGCCCCGGCGTATGGGCTTTGAGCAGGCGGAAGGTGCCGGTGTCGACCTTGGCGAACAGGCCCAACTGGGACAAATCGCTGCAGATCAGCGCAAAGTTGTGGTTCTTGTCCAGGTTACGCAGGCGTCTGACCCGTTCAACCGCGTTCTTGTCGCCGATCTGGCAACCAATCGCGTAGGACGAGTCGGTTGGGTAGATCACCACGCCGCCGGCGCGAATGATCTCCACGGCCTGTTTAATCAGGCGCGCTTGCGGGTTTTCCGGATGAATCTGGAAGAATTGACTCACTTGCTCTACCTGTTCAGACGGTGGCAATAATGGGGTCATGCTTGAATCGCCCCCACAACAGCGGCAGGTCTTCCGGGACCTGGCGATACTCGCCAATCTCGGACCAGCCGCCTGGGCCATGAAAATCACTGCCGGCGCTGACCAGCAGACCAAATTCGCGCGCAAGAATCGCCAGGCTGCCCACCTGTTCGGCGGGTTGGTGCCCGTTGACCACTTCGATTGCGTGGCCACCCGCTCCAATATAGTCGGCAATCAGCTTGCGGCGCTTGCTGCGGGTGAAATCGTAATGCCAAGGATGCGCCAGGCTAACCCATGCCCCGGCGGCCCGCAGGGTGCCGACGGTGTCTTCCAGGGTCGGCCAGTGTTGCTTGACGTCACCCAACTTGCCGGCGCCCAGCCATTTGCGAAAGGCTTCGGCGCGGTCCTTAACAAAACCTTCACGCACCATCCAGTCGGCAAAGTGCGGCCGGGCCGGGGCATTGCCGCTGTCGCCCAGTTCCTGCTGGATGGCGCGGGCGCCATCGAGGGCATTGGGCATGCCTTTAAGGCCGAGCTTGCGGCTTATTTCTTCGGACCGCAGCCAGCGGCCATCGTGCAATTGGGCGATGGCTGCGACTAACGCTGGAGCGTTTTGATCAAAGCCGTAACCGAGCACATGAATAGTGGCGCCGCCCCAGGTGCAGGACAATTCCACGCCGTTGACCAGCTGCATGCCCAACGCATGCGCCGCCGTACGGGCCTCATCGAGGCCTTCGAGGGTGTCGTGGTCGGTCAACGACAGAACTCGCACGCCTTTTTCAAACGCACGCGCAACCAGTACCGCGGGCGCCAGGGCGCCGTCGGAGGCCGTGCTGTGGCAGTGCAAATCAACATTCACGGAAGTGTGTAACCTCAAGTCAGCTGGCGCTTTCGCTACCAAGGATGTTTGTTATTATGCCGCCACATCCAGCTTCTGGCTCTTACTGTGAAACAATTCATCGACTTCATCCCGCTGTTGCTGTTTTTCATCGTTTACAAACTCGACCCCAGGGTCATCGATATCGCCGGCCATGAGCTGAACGTCGGAGGCATCTACAGCGCCACCGCGGTGCTGATCATCAGCTCTTTGGTGGTCTACGGCGCCCTCTTCATCTCCCAACGCAAACTCGAGAAAAGCCAATGGCTGACCCTGGTCGCCTGCCTGGTCTTCGGCAGCCTGACCCTGGCCTTCCACAGCGAAACCTTCCTTAAATGGAAAGCCCCGGTGGTGAACTGGCTGTTCGCCCTGGCGTTTATCGGCAGCCACTTCATCGGTGATCGCCTGCTGATCAAGCGGATCATGGGCCACGCGTTGACCCTGCCGGAGCCGGTGTGGACACGTTTGAACGTGGCCTGGGTCGTGTTTTTCCTGTTCTGCGGCGCCGCCAACCTGTTCGTGGCCTTTACCTTCCAAGACTACTGGGTTGACTTCAAGGTGTTCGGCAGCCTGGGCCTGACCGTATTGTTCCTAATCGGCCAGGGCATCTACCTGTCGCGCCACCTGCATGACACCGACCCTACTACGCCGAAAACCGAGGACTGACATGCTCTACGCCATCATTGCTACCGACGTTGCCAACTCGCTGGAAAAACGCCTGAGCGTGCGCCCGGCTCACGTGGAGCGCCTCAAAGTACTGCAAGCCGAAGGCCGCCTGGTGCTGGCCGGTCCGCACCCGGCAGTGGACAGCAATGACCCAGGCGCGGCGGGTTTCACCGGTAGCTTGATCATCGCCGAGTTCGCCTCCCTCGCCGACGCTCAAGCCTGGGCCAAGGCCGACCCGTATATCGCGGCGGGTGTCTACGCGGATGTGGTGATCAAGCCGTTTAAGCAAGTCCTGCCTTAAACAAGCTTTCTTGAGTAAAGTCGCGCCGAAGCAATTGCGTTCGGCGCGCTCCTAATTGCTCATTATTCTGGGTAACCTGCCGACAACGTTCTGAATATTCGTGTGGAATCAGGAGTTCCGATGCGCTTACGTCAGTTGTGTCTGTTGGCAGTGTTAACGATCGGGGCTACGACCCACGCTGAAGAAACCTCGAACACCGGCAGTTCCACGCCCTTGTCTTTGAGTGCCGGCAGCCAGATCACCGAATTGCAGCAACGTTTGAAAGAAAGCGAACGCCTGCGTGAAGCGTTGAGCAAGCAACTGCAAACCGCAGACGCTGCCCGCGAAAGCGCCCAACTGAATCGCTTGCGCCAGGAGAACCAACGCCTGGCCCAGCAACTCAAAGAAACACAGGGCGGCGCCTTGACCCGCTGGCTGACCGAGCAACAGCAGTGGTTTGTCACCGGTGGGGCCGTCGCACTGATCGCGTTGCTGTGCGGGATCTTCGCCAGCGGTGGGCACCGTCGCCGTCGACAATGGCTAAATTGAGTGAGTCATGAGCGAGCTGTTACTGATAGATGATGACCAGGAGCTCTGTGAGCTGCTGACCAGTTGGCTGAGCCAGGAAGGTTTCCAGGTGCGCGCCTGCCACGACGGCTTGAGCGCGCGCAAAGCCTTGGCCGACAGCGTCCCGGCGGCGGTGGTGCTTGACGTGATGCTGCCAGACGGCAGTGGCCTGGAGTTGCTTAAACAGCTGCGCAACGACCACCCGGACTTGCCGGTGCTGATGCTCTCGGCCCGTGGTGAGCCGCTGGACCGCATCCTCGGCCTGGAACTGGGTGCCGATGATTACCTGGCCAAGCCCTGCGACCCGCGCGAACTGACTGCGCGCCTACGTGCCGTGCTGCGCCGCAGCCACCCGACCGCCGTGTCGACCCAGCTGGAACTGGGCGACCTGTGCTTTAGCCCAGTGCGCGGTGTGGTCACCATCGATGAACAGGAATTCGCCCTCACCGTCTCCGAAAGCCGCCTGCTCGAAGCCTTGCTGCGCCAGCCCGGCGAGCCGCTGGACAAGCAGGAACTGGCGCAGATCGCCCTGGGCCGCAAGCTGACCCTTTACGATCGCAGCCTGGACATGCACGTCAGCAACCTGCGCAAGAAGATCGGCCCACACCCGGATGGCCGGCCACGGATCGTGGCGTTGCGTAGTCGCGGGTACTACTACAGCCTCTGAACGCAACACCGCTCCCCTGTGGGAGCTGGCTTGCCTGCGATGGCATCAACTGGGTGCCACTGAAAAACCGAGGTGTCCGCATCGCAGGCAAGCCAGCTCCCACAATTAATCGCCTGCGGCTCAATGGTTTTGTCAGCCCCCACCAAAACCCTCTTTACCCAAGCTTTACCCTCACCTGACCGCCGCTGACCTTGATCTGCGTAACCTACTCACATCCGGACTCACCGGAATAGAGACAGGAGAATCACCATGCGCAAGACCCTTATCGCTTTGATGTTCGCCGCTGCCCTGCCAACCATCGCCATGGCCGCCATGCCAGAAGGCCCAGGCCCGATGGGCGGCCCTGAAGGCCACATGATGGGTGGCCCAGGCCACGGCGGCGAACACGGTCCGCGTGGCAAAGGCGGCCCCTTCAGCCAGCTCGACCTGAGCCGCGAACAACGCCAGCAAATCGGCAAACTGATGGGCGACCAATGGCACGCTCGCAAAGACCTGGTCAAAAAGTACCTGGACAAACTCCCAGCCGCAGACCAGAAAGCCATGCAGGACGAAATCGCCGCTGGCAAGCAAAAAACCCAGGCCGACATCCGCGCCGTGCTGAAACCCGATCAACAGAAGAAATTCGACGAGATCGTCAAGAAACAAGCCGAACGTCGCGCCGAGTGGAAGGAATTCCAAGCCTGGAAAGCCCAGCAGCCGCAAAAAGCGCAATAATGCGCGAGCGTTAACTCCCCCAGCCCAGTGGCTCACGCCGCTGGGCTTTTCCTGTTTGAGGGTTTCCTGTGCGTTCATTGTTCTGGCGCATCCTGGCCAGTTTCTGGCTGGCCATCGCCCTGGTTGCCGGGCTGTCGATCCTGCTTGGGCACATGCTCAACCAGGACGCCTGGATTCTCAGCCGCCACCCCGGCCTCAACAACCTGGCGCAAGAGTGGACGCAACTCTACGAAGCCCAGGGCGAGGACGCGGCCCAGGATTTGCTGCAACAACGCAAACGCCAGTACCACATCGACGTGCAAGTGCTGAATGAAAGCGGCGAGCCGGTGGTGCGCGGCACCTTCCCCCGGCGCGCCGCAGCCTTCGAGGCGCGCCAGAATGACAGCCAGGACGGCCACCTGCCCTGGCGCCGCTTGACCGCCGAGTACACCAGCGAGAAAACCGGCGACACCTACCTGCTGATCTACCGCATCCCACACCCGGAACTGGACGCCTGGCACCGCAGCAGCCTGCTCTGGCCGCTGAGCGCGCTGGCGATTGCGCTGGTGGTACTGACCCTGTTCAGCCTGCTGGTGACGCTGTCCATCACCCGCCCACTCAGCCGCCTGCGCGGCGCGGTGCATGACTTGGGCCAGACCACCTACCAGCAAAACAGCCTGGCGCGCCTGGCCAACCGGCGCGATGAGTTCGGCGTCTTGGCCACCGACTTCAACCGCATGGGCGCACGCCTGCAAAGCCTGATCGGCAGCCAGCGCCAGTTGCTGCGCGACGTGTCCCATGAACTGCGCTCGCCCCTGGCCCGTTTGCGCATCGCCCTGGCGTTGGCCGAACGCGCCAGCCCCGAAGAACGCGAAAGACTCTGGCCACGCCTGACCCGTGAATGTGATCGCCTGGAAGCCTTGATCAGCGAAATCCTGGTGCTGGCCCGCGTCGATGCCGACAACGCCAGTGCCGAAGACGTGGACCTCAACACGCTGCTCAAGACCCTGCAAAAGGACGCCCAGCTGAGCGCGCCCGACCAGACGGTGCAACTGACCGCCGACAACGAACTGCTACTCAAGGGCTGGCCGACCATGATCGAACGCGCGGTGGATAACCTCCTGCGCAACGCCCAGCGCTTCAACCCGCAGGGCTTGCCGATCGAGTTACGCGCGCAGTGCCAAGGCGAGCGAATTCTGATCAGCGTGCGTGACCATGGCCCCGGTGTCGACGCCGAACACCTGAACCAACTGGGCGAGCCGTTTTACCGCGCCCCCGGCCAAACGGCCCAAGGCCACGGCCTGGGGCTGGCGATTGCCAGGCGTGCGGCGGAACGCCATGGCGGCAGCCTGATCCTGGCCAACCACCCCGACGGTGGTTTTATCGCCAGCATCGACCTGCCGTTGGCGCCGGGGGTTGTCACACCGGTGTGAGGATCTTCTATAGTGGCCCTTCTCTTACGGAGGGCCTTTGATGACTGACCTGCTGACTCCCATCCAAGCCGCACTCGACCTACCACACACCCCATTGACCTTCACAGAGGCTGGCGCCTTGCCCTCGGCCTTTGCCGTGACCGAACTGGCCAGTGCCAGCCTCGGCGCTGCCGGCCAGGCCATCGCCGAATTGATCCGCCAACAGACCGGGCGTTTGCCCAGCGTCAGTATGGACCGGCGCCTCGCCTCCTTCTGGTTCTCGTCCTCGATTCGCCCCGTGGGCTGGCAAACGCCGCCGTTATGGGACCCGGTAGCCGGTGACTACGCCAGCGCCGATGGCTGGATTCGTTTACACACCAATGCGCCGCACCACCGAGCCGCCGCCGAGCGCGTATTGGGCAAGGTCAATGACCGCGCCGAGATGGCCAGCAACGTTGCGACATGGAACGCCGCCGAACTGGAACAGGCGATTGTCGAGGCCGGCGGCTGCGCGGCGCAGATGCGTTCATGGCAGGCCTGGCAAACCCATCCCCAAGGGTTGGCGGTGAATACCGAAGCGCTGGTGCAGCGCCAGACCTTCGACCCCACCACCGACAAACCCTGGCTCGGCTCGGTAGCGCGCCCGCTGGCGGGCATTAAAGTGCTGGACTTGACCCGCGTGCTGGCCGGCCCCGTGGCCAGTCGTTTCCTCGCGGGGCTGGGCGCCGATGTGCTGCGCATCGACTCACCGACCTGGAACGAACCCGGCGTAGTGCCGGAAATGACCCTGGGCAAACGCTGCGCACGCCTCGACCTGAAAAGCCCCGAAGGCCGACAAGTGTTTGAAAGCTTGCTCAAGTCCGCCGACATTCTGTTCCACGGCTACCGCGCCGACGCCCTTGAGCAACTGGGCTACACCGCCGCTAAACTGCAAACCCTCGCCCCCGGCCTGATCGACGTAAGCCTCAACGCCTATGGCTGGAGCGGCCCGTGGCGCAATCGGCGCGGCTTCGACAGCCTGGTACAGATGAGCAGCGGGATTGCCGACGCGGGCATGGCCTGGAAACACGCGGACAAACCGGTGCCGCTGCCGTTGCAGGCGTTGGATCATGCCACTGGGTATTTGATGGCGGCCAGTGCGATTCAGGCGTTGAGCGAACGCTTGAACACCGGGCGTGGCGGCGCGGCGCGGTTATCATTGGCGCGTACGGCGAAGTTGCTGGTGGAGGCCGGGCAAGTGCCGGAGCAGCCGACGTTGCGGGCCGAAGAACCGAGTGATCAAGGTGTGGTGGAGGAGCAGACGGCGTGGGGCCTGGCCCATCGGTTGCTGGCGCCGGTGAGCATCAGTGGTACGCCGTTGCAGTGGGATTTACCGGCGGGGGAATTGGGTTCACATCGGGCTCAGTGGTGACTTGAAGTCCGCTATCGCAGGCAAGCCAGCTCCCACCGTTGACCGAGTACCGTTCAGACAACTCGGTCAACGGTGGGAGCCGGGCTTGCCCGCGATAAGGCCCTCCCAGGCGCCACTAATCCACCCGGCTCAACGACGTCCACAAATGCTGCGCCGCATACGCCCTCAACGGCCGCCACGCCTCAGCCCGCGCCAGCAACTCGCGCGCGCTGACCGGCCCACCTTCCAGCGCCGCCAACGCATTGATCAAGCCAATATCCCCTGACGCAAACGCATCCGGCTCACGCAACTGGCGCATGGCGATGTACTGCGCCGTCCAGTCACCAATCCCCGGCAAGGCCACCAACCGCGCCACGCCTTCCTGGAGGCTGGCCTTGGGCTCAAACAGCTGCGAATCATCCAACAACGCCTGGGCCACCCCGGACAAGGTGCGCCCCCGTGCTTTCGGCATTCCCAGCGTGGCCAAATCCGCCGCCGCCAAAACTTCAGCCGTCGGGAAAACGTGCGTGATACCGGCGTATGGGGTTTGCAATGACTGGCCATACTGGGCCACCAACTTGCCCGCCAGGCGAATCGCCGCGACCACCGTGATCTGCTGGCCCAGGACTGCGCGAATTGCCAGTTCCAACCCGTCCCAAGTGCCTGGCACGCGCAGGCCGGGGCGGGCCGCAACCAACTGCGCCATCAGCGGGTCAACAGCCAATTGCGCATTGATCAACTCGGGCTGGGCATCCAGATCGAACATAGCCCTCAGGCGCCGCTCGATCTCGGGCAGCGCCGCAGCGTCAGGAAACTCAACATCCACTTCCAGCCAGTCGCCCGCGCCCGGCGCCACGCTGATCCAGCCGAGCAGCCCATTCACGCTGATACTGCGCCGATAGACGCCAGCCTCAACAGTCTCCAACCCCGTGATCGCCCGCGCCGACAAAAAGCCCACCATCGCCGCCCAGTCATAGGGCGCCTGATACGCCAGTCTCACAACGACAACACCCCGCTATACAGCCCATACGCCGCCAGCCCCGCGCCCGCGACCACGCAGCTGAAAATGCCTTTTTCCACGTGGGTAAACAAGGGCTGGCCCTGCTCGCGCTTGGCCAGGGCAAACAGGATCACACCGGGCGCATACAGCAGCGCCGAGAGCATCAGGTACTTCAGGCCCCCTGCGTAGAGCAGCCACAGCGCATAAACCAGCGCGATCAGGCCCACCAGCAAGTCCTGCATGCGCTGGCGCCGGGCGCCTTCATAGGTTTCGCCGCGCCCGCTGAGCAGCACGGCATACGCCGCCGACCACAGGTACGGCACCAGAATCATCGACGAGGCCAGGTAAATCAGCGTGGTGTAGGTGCTGTGGGAAAACAGCGTGATCACCAGAAAGATCTGGATCATTACATTGGTCAGCCACAGCGCGTTGACCGGCACCTGGTTGGCGTTTTCCTTCTTCAGGAAGGCCGGCATGGTCTTGTCATGGGCGGTGGCGTAGAGGATTTCCGCACACAGCAGCGCCCAGGACAGCAAGGCGCCGAGCAACGAAACCGCCAGGCCGATGCTGATCGCCATCGCGCCCCACGGCCCGACGATATGTTCCAGCACACCCGCCAGGGACGGGTTTTGCAATTGCGCCAACTCCGGCTGGCTCATGATCCCCAGGGACAACACATTCACCAGCACCAGCAGCGCCAGCACCCCAAGAAACCCTATAACCGTGGCCCGGCCGACGTCCGAACGTTTCTCGGCCCGCGCCGAATACACGCTGGCGCCCTCGATACCAATAAATACAAATACGGTGACCAGCATCATGTTGCGCACTTGATCAACCACGCTGCCGAATTGCGGGTTGCCCAGGCCCCAGATATCGCGAGTGAAGATATCGGCTTTGAACGCCACGGCGGCGATGACCACAAACATCACCAACGGCACAATCTTCGCCACGGTAGTGATCTGGTTGATGAACGCCGCCTCCTTGATCCCGCGCATCACCAGAAAATGCACAGCCCACAGCAACAGCGACGCGCAGCCGATGGCAACCGGCGTATTGCCCTGGCCGAACACTGGGAAAAAGTAGCCGAGGGTGCTGAACAGCAACACTAAGTAACCGACATTGCCCATCCACGCGCTGATCCAATAACCCCAGGCCGACGAGAACCCCATGTAATCGCCAAACCCGGCCTTGGCGTAGGCATACACCCCGGAATCCAACTCGGGTTTACGGTTGGCCAGGGTCTGGAACACGAACGCCAGGGTCAGCATGCCCACGGCGGTGATCACCCAGCCGATCAACACGGCGCCCACCTCGGCGCGCGCGGCCATGTTCTGCGGCAAAGAGAAAATCCCCCCGCCGATCATCGAACCCACCACCAGCGCGATCAGCGCGCTGAGTTTGAGCTTTGGGGCCGGTTGAGACATGCAAACTCCTGAATAAATAACAATTGAGCTAACAAGCGTGCACTCAACTAATTAATTCAGCGAGTGTAGCGTTTATTAAAGACAGCGATAAAACCGTCAGCTCATAACGCATTGGTATGACTGTTTATGAAGTTTAGGTTTATTTAGATTTTAAATAAGGCAGGCACTTTGCCAGCCTCTGACTATTTGGTAACCCGTCCCGAAATAGATTGCACATTCAGCAGAAAGGGCTAGTTTCAACAGTCCACTCTCTTGACGACATGATCACTGCAACGCAGAAGCGCTCTGGAACGCGCTTTTGCGAGGAAAAGTATCGCCCCAGGATTTTACTCCTAAGTCATTAATTCACAATGGAATGTGCCAATGACCTGATCTAAGTCAGCTGTTCGAACAGCGCACGGAATTATTCTGTGGTCTCTCTTCTCCTGCATTGGAGTCATGCAATGTCTGAATCTCCCGGAAAACTTCGATTAGGCGCACTGGTTGCACTGGTCGTGGGCTCAATGATTGGTGGCGGAATCTTCTCACTGCCGCAAAACATGGCCGCCAGCGCCGACGTGGGTGCGGTGTTGATCGGTTGGGTGATTACCGCCATCGGCATGCTGACCCTCGCCTTCGTGTTCCAGACCCTGGCCAACCGCAAACCTGACCTCGACGGCGGCGTGTACGCCTACGCCAAGGCCGGCTTCGGCGACTACATGGGTTTCTCGTCCGCCTGGGGCTACTGGATCAGCGCCTGGTTGGGCAACGTCGGTTACTTCGTGTTGCTGTTCAGCACCCTCGGTTACTTCTTTCCGATCTTTGGCGAAGGCAATACCCCGGCGGCAGTGATTGGCGCCTCGGTGTTGCTGTGGGCCGTGCATTTTCTGGTGCTGCGCGGGATCAAGGAAGCCGCGTTCATCAACCTGGTGACCACCGTCGCCAAGATCGTGCCGCTGGTGCTGTTCGTGTTGATCGCGCTGTTCGCGTTCAAGCTGGATATCTTCACCGCTGACATCTGGGGCGTGAAAAACCCGGACCTGGGCAGTGTGATGAACCAGGTGCGCAACATGATGCTGGTCACCGTGTGGGTGTTCATCGGCATCGAAGGCGCGAGCATCTTCTCCTCCCGTGCAGAAAAACGCAGTGACGTGGGCAAGGCCACCGTGATCGGCTTTATCACCGTGCTGCTGTTCCTGATGCTGGTGAACGTATTGTCCCTGGGGATCATGACCCAGCCGGAACTGGCCAAGCTGCAGAACCCGTCGATGGCGGCCGTGCTTGAGCATGTGGTCGGCCACTGGGGCGCGGTATTGATCAGCGTCGGCTTGATCATCTCGCTGCTCGGCGCACTGCTGTCGTGGGTGTTGCTGTGTGCGGAGATCATGTTCGCCGCTGCCAAAGACCACACCATGCCGGAGTTTTTGCGCCGCGAGAACGCCAACCATGTGCCGGCCAACGCCCTGTGGCTGACCAACGCCATGGTGCAGATTTTCCTGGTGATTACGCTGTTCTCCGCCAGCACTTACCTGTCGCTGATCTACCTCGCCACCTCGATGATCCTGGTGCCTTACCTCTGGTCGGCGGCTTACGCCCTGCTGCTGGCGGTGCGCGGTGAGACCTACGAAAACGCCCTGCGCGAACGCAAGAAAGACCTGTTCATCGGCGCCATCGCGTTGATCTATGCGGTCTGGCTGCTCTACGCCGGCGGCACCAAATACCTGCTGCTCTCCGCCCTGCTCTACGCCCCCGGCGTGATCCTGTTCGCCAAGGCCAAGCATGAACTGGGCAAACCGATTTTCACCAACGTCGAGAAGCTGATTTTCGCCGCCGTCGTCATTGGCGCCCTGGTGGCTGCTTATGGCCTCTACGACGGCTTCTTGACTCTGTAGCTCTTATCTAAAGAAAGCTTTGTTCACTGGAGGATCTGTAATGACCACGGAAAAAGTGAAGTACGGCGTACATTCCGAAGCCGGCAAACTGCGCAAAGTCATGGTGTGCTCCCCAGGTTTGGCCCACCAGCGGCTGACCCCCAACAACTGCGATGAACTGCTGTTCGATGACGTGCTGTGGGTGGCCCAGGCCAAGCGCGACCATTTCGACTTCGTCACCAAGATGCGCGAGCGGGACATTGATGTGCTGGAAATGCACAACCTGCTGACCGATATCGTCGCCATCCCCGAAGCCCTGGACTGGATCCTGGAACGCAAGATCACCGCGAATACGGTGGGCCTGGGCCTGGTCGATGAAGTCGGCTCCTGGTTGCGCAGCCTGGAACCGCGCAAAATCAGCGAGTACCTGATTGGTGGCGTGTCGGCCGATGACCTGCCGAGCAGCTTCGGTGGCAAAACCATCGAGATGTTCCGCGACTTCCTCGGCCACTCAAGTTTCATTCTGCCGCCGCTGCCCAACACCCAGTTCACCCGCGACACCACCTGCTGGATCTATGGCGGCGTGACGCTCAACCCGATGTACTGGCCGGCGCGACGTCAGGAAACCCTGCTGGCCTCGGCCATCTACAAATTCCACCCCGAGTTCACCAACGCGGACTTCCAGATCTGGTACGGCGACCCCGACCAGGAACACGGTGCCGCCACGCTGGAAGGCGGCGACGTGATGCCTATCGGCAATGGCGTCGTGTTGATCGGCATGGGTGAACGCTCGTCCCACCAGGCCATTGGCCAACTGGCGCGTAACCTGTTCAAAAACAAAGCCGTGGAACGCGTGATCGTTGCCGGCCTGCCGAAATCCCGCGCGGCGATGCACCTGGACACCGTGTTCAGCTTCTGCGACCGCGACCTGGTCACCATCTTCCCCGAAGTGGTCAACCAGATCGTGCCCTTCACTCTGCGCCCTGATGAAAGCAAGCCACACGGCATCGATATTCAACGGGAGAAAACCAACTTCCTCGAAACCGTGGCCGCCGCACTCAACCTCAAGGCCCTGCGTGTCGTCGAAACCGGCGGCAACAGCTTCGCCGCCGAACGCGAGCAGTGGGACGACGGCAACAACGTGGTCGCCCTGGAGCCAGGCGTGGTGATCGGCTACGACCGCAACACCTACACCAACACCTTGCTACGCAAGGCCGGTGTGGAAGTCATCACCATCAGCGCCGGTGAACTCGGCCGCGGCCGTGGCGGCGGCCACTGCATGACCTGCCCGATCATCCGCGACCCAATCGACTACTAACTTTCAGGCCTTGGCCGCCGCTCACAAGGCGCCGGCCAAGGGGATAACCTAAACAGAAGGAGATCCACCATGGCTTTTAACATGCGCAACCGCAGCCTGCTCTCGCTGATGCACCACACCACGCGCGAGCTGAACTACCTGCTGGACCTGTCCCGCGACCTCAAGCGCGCCAAATACACCGGCACCGAGCGTCCGCACCTGCAGGGCAAAAACATCGCGCTGATCTTCGAAAAAACCTCGACCCGCACCCGTTGCGCGTTCGAAGTGGCGGCCCATGACCAAGGCGCCCACGTCACCTACATCGACCCGGTGTCGTCGCAGATCGGCCACAAAGAAAGCATGAAAGACACCGCCCGCGTACTCGGCCGCATGTTCGATGCGATTGAATACCGTGGCTTTGAGCAGGAAATCGTCGAAGAGCTGGCCAAGTTCGCCGGTGTGCCGGTGTTCAACGGCCTCACCGCCGAATTCCACCCAACCCAAATGATCGCCGACACCCTGACCATGCGCGAGCACAGCGACAAGCCGCTGCACGACATCAGCTACGCCTACCTGGGCGACGCGCGCTACAACATGGGCAACTCGCTGTTGATGATCGGCGCCAAGCTGGGCATGGACGTGCGCATCGGCGCGCCAAAAGCGCTGTGGCCGCATGAAGATTTCATCAAGCAGTGCCAGGCGTTTGCCATCGAAAGCGGCGCGCGCATCACCATCACCGAAGACCCGAAAGAAGCGGTGAAAGGCGTGGACTTCATCCACACCGACATCTGGGTGTCGATGGGCGAGCCGGTGGAAGCGTGGGACGAACGAATCGAGCAACTGCTGCCGTACCAGGTCAACGCCAAGATGATGAAAGCCTCGGGCAACCCTCGAGTGAAATTCATGCACTGCCTGCCGGCGTTTCATAACAGCGAAACCAAGGTCGGCAAGGACATCGCCGCGCGTTATCCGAACCTGGCCAATGGCGTGGAAGTGACCGAAGACGTGTTCGAGTCGCCGGCCAACATCGCGTTTGAGCAGGCGGAAAACCGCATGCATACCATCAAGGCGATTCTGGTGTCGGCGCTCGCGGATATCTAACTCAACACCGCTCCCACTGTTGGAACACGGTCAATGTGGGAGCTGGCTTGCCTGCGATGCAGACGCCTAGGTAGTTCAGATGTACCGAGGTGATGCCATCGCGGGCAAGCCCGGCTCCCACACAAGCCCGCTCCCACATTTTGTCCTGTGGTCACAAAGCTAAATTCTAGAAGGATTGCATTATGCGTATCGTCGTTGCACTGGGCGGTAACGCCCTGCTCCGCCGTGGTGAACCCATGACTGCGGACAACCAACGCACCAACATCCGAATCGCCACCGAACAGATCGCCAAGATCCACCCCGGCAACGAGCTGGTGATCGCCCACGGCAATGGCCCGCAAGTCGGCCTGCTGTCGTTGCAGGCGGCGGCCTACACCAGCGTGTCGCCCTACCCGCTTGACGTGCTGGGCGCCGAAACCGAAGGCATGATCGGCTACATCATCGAACAGGAACTGGGCAACCTGCTGGACTTCGAAGTGCCGTTCGCGACCTTGCTGACCCAGGTAGAAGTGGACCCCAAGGACCCGGCCTTCCAGAACCCGACCAAGCCCATCGGCCCGGTGTATTCCAAAGCCGAAGCCGAAAAACTCGCCGCCGAAAAAGGCTGGGCCATCGCCCCGGACGGCGATAAATATCGCCGCGTGGTTGCCAGCCCACGCCCGAAACGCATCTTTGAAATTCGCCCGATCAAGTGGTTGCTGGAAAAAAGCGCCATTGTTATCTGCGCCGGTGGCGGCGGGATTCCAACCCTGTATGGCGAAGACGGCAAGCTGCGCGGCATTGAAGCGGTGATCGACAAGGACCTGTGTTCATCGCTGCTGGCCGCGCAACTGGACGCCGATTTGCTGGTGATCGCCACCGACGTCAACGCTGCGTTTATCGACTTCGGCAAGCCGACCCAAAAGGCCATCGGCCAGGCCCACCCCGACGAAATGGAAAAACTCGGCTTCGCCGCCGGCTCCATGGGCCCGAAGGTGCAAGCCGCCTGCGAGTTCGCCCGCCAGACTGGCAAAACTGCCGTCATCGGTTCACTCTCGGACATCGAAGCCATCGTCCAGGGCAGCGCCGGCACGCGCATCAGCACGGCAAAACCTGGCATCACCTACCTGTGAAGTAGAGGAGAAACGCCTATGGCCACCTTTGAACCCGGTCACTTGCACGTCGAACGTCACGCGCTCAACAAGGATGACTACAGCTACAACCTGTGCATCGACTACGAGGTCATCCAGGATCCAAAGGAAGGCAAGGGAATGCTCTTCAAACTGCACGGATCGGTGCAAGGCAAGGACCTTAAGGAAGAGTTCTTCCTGCCCAAGGACCAGGCATTTGATTTCGCCCGGCACGCGATGAACCGCGCGCAGAAGTATGGGATGCCGAAGATTGCGACGCTTAACGGGCAGATGCACAAGCAGTACGACCTGATGTTTGAGGATGTACGGCATCAGTTGGATGTGAAGTCGGGAGATCCGGTCAAGCCCGAACACCTGGAATAACCCCGCTCCCACAGCCAAAACAGATCAACTGTGGGGGCTGGCTTGCCTGCGATAGCGGTGGATCAGTCGCCGCAAATATTGACTGATCGTTCGCCATCGCAGGCAAGCCAGCCCCCACATTTTTGATCTCTATCACCTGTCAGGCATACTTGCCGCCTCAAGCTCCCCAGAATTGTCAGCCGCCCCATGCGTATCCACGTCAGCTTTATCGACCGCGTCGGCATTACCCAGGAAGTCCTGGCCTTGCTCGGTGGGCGCAATCTCAACCTGGATGCGGTGGAGATGGTGCCGCCCAACGTCTACATCGACGCCCCGACACTGAGCGCCGAGGTGCTCGAAGAGCTGCGCGACGCGCTGTTCAGCGTGCACGGCGTACAGGCGGTCACCGTGGTCGACATCCTCCCTGGCCAGCGCCGCCACTTGCAGCTCGACGCCTTGCTGGCGGCCATGACCGACCCGGTGCTGGCCCTGGACAGCGCCGGCAAGATCCTGCTGGCCAACCCGGCGCTGATCGCCCTGTACGGCCGCGAGCCGGCCGGGGAAAGCATCAGCGAACTGTTCAACGACCCCGCGCTGCTGGGCACCTTGCTGGAACACGGCTTTCGCCTGCCCCTGCGCGAAATCAGTGTGAACGGCCAGACCCTGTTGCTGGACGCCACACCAATCACCGACGCCGGCGCCCTGCTGACCCTGTACCCGCCCAACCGCATCGGCGAACAGCTGTCGGCACTGCACCATGACCATGCCGAAGGGTTTGATGCGTTGTTGGGCGAGTCCCCAGCGATTCGCACCCTCAAGGCCCGTGCGCAGCGCGTCGCCGCACTGGATGCACCGTTATTGATCCAGGGCGAAACCGGCACCGGCAAAGAGCTGGTGGCGCGTGCCTGCCACGCCATCAGCGCGCGCCACAGTGCGCCGTTTTTGGCCTTGAACTGCGCAGCGTTGCCGGAAAACCTCGCCGAGAGTGAACTGTTCGGTTACGCCCCCGGCGCCTTTACCGGTGCGCAGCGCGGCGGTAAGCCGGGGCTGATGGAGTTGGCCAACCAGGGCACCGTTTTTCTTGATGAAATCGGCGAGATGTCACCGTATTTGCAGGCCAAGCTGCTGCGTTTTCTCAACGATGGCAGCTTCCGCAGGGTGGGCGGCGACCGTGAAGTGAAGGTCAATGTGCGCATCCTCAGCGCCACCCACCGCGACCTGGAAAAGATGGTCAGCGAGGGCACGTTTCGCGAAGACCTGTTCTACCGCCTCAACGTGCTCAACGTCGAAGTACCGCCGCTGCGTGAGCGCGGCCAAGACATCCTGCTGCTCGCCCGCTACTTCATGCAGCAGGCCTGCGCGCAGATCCAGCGCCCGGTGTGCCGCCTGGCGCCCGGCACTTACCCGGCGCTGCTGGGCAACCGCTGGCCGGGCAACGTTCGGCAACTGCAAAACGTGATCTTCCGCGCCGCCGCCATTTGCGAAAGCAGTTTGGTGGACATCGGCGACCTGGACATCGCCGGCACCTCGGTGGCGCGCCAGAGCGACGGCGAAGTCGACAGCCTGGAACAGGCGGTGGAAGATTTCGAGCGCAGCCTGCTGGAGAAGCTCTACGCCAGTTACCCCTCGACCCGCCAACTGGCCAGCCGCTTGCAGACCTCGCACACAGCCATCGCCCATCGCCTGCGCAAGTACGGCATCCCCAGCAAACCCTGACTGAATAAACGCAGTCCAAATGTGAGAGCTGGCTCGCCTGCTCCCACAGTGATCGCATTCCACACAAAATTGGGTCTGAGAACGACATCGACTGTACTGAAAGCGCTACAGCGTAACGATATCGCTACAACCCTGTTTTTTGCGCGCCATGCAAGGCTTTGATCCACATAGGCTTTTTTTCACAAGCCCGACTGTAGCGAAATCGCTACAGCCAAAACGTCTAACGCCATAACCAATTTTATTAACTTGTTGATTTACAACAACTTAATGACATTGGCCGCGATATTGCTAAGTAACTCCTCATTATTCCAATCCCGTCCACCAGACGAATCTGGCCCTGAGGAGTTTCCATGAGCGAGTTGCGTTTCACTGAAGATCACGAATGGCTGCGCGCCGAAGCCGATGGCAGCGTCACCGTGGGTATCACCGCTTTCGCGCAGAACGCGCTGGGTGATGTGGTTTTCGTGCAACTGCCGGAGTTGCAGGCCTACGACAAGGGCGCCGAAGCCTCCACCGTGGAATCGGTCAAGGCCGCGAGCGGCGTGTACATGCCGCTGGACGGCGAAGTCCTCGAAGTCAACGACAAACTCGATGGCAGCCCGGAACTGGTCAACGAAGACCCGATGGGCGAAGGTTGGTTCTTCCGCTTTAAACCCGCCGATGCCGATGCAGTGGCTAAGCTGTTGGATCAGGATGCGTACGACCGCCTGATCAAAGCCAACGCCGAAGCCTGAGGAGCGCGCCATGACTATCAATCTCAGCACCGCTAACGAATTCATCGCCCGTCATATCGGCCCGCGCCAGGAAGATGAGCAAAAAATGCTCACCAGCCTGGGCTTTGACTCCCTGGAAGCCTTGAGCGCCAGCGTGATCCCGGAAAGCATCAAGGGCACCAGCGTGCTCGGCCTGGAAGACGGCCTGAGCGAAGCCGAGGCCCTGGCCAAGATCAAGGCCATCGCCGGCAAGAACCAACTGTTCAAGACCTACATCGGCCAGGGTTACTACAACTGCCACACGCCGTCGCCGATCCTGCGCAACCTGCTGGAAAACCCGGCCTGGTACACCGCTTACACGCCGTATCAGCCAGAGATTTCCCAAGGCCGCCTGGAAGCACTGCTGAATTTCCAGACCCTGATCAGCGACCTCACCGGCCTGCCGATCGCCAACGCCTCGCTGCTCGACGAAGCCACCGCCGCTGCCGAAGCCATGACCTTCTGTAAGCGCCTGAGCAAGAACAAGAGCAGCAACGCCTTCTTCGCCTCGATCCACAGCCACCCGCAAACCCTCGACGTGCTGCGCACCCGTGCCGAGCCGCTGGGTATCGACGTGGTCGTGGGCGACGAGCGTGAACTGACCGACGTCAGCGCGTTCTTCGGCGCCCTGCTGCAATACCCGGCCAGCAACGGTGACGTGTTTGATTACCGCGCACTGACCGAGCGCTTCCACGCCGCCAACGCCTTGGTCGCGGTGGCCGCCGACCTGCTGGCCCTGACCCTGCTGACCCCACCGGGTGAGTTCGGTGCCGACGTGGCCATCGGCAGCGCGCAACGCTTTGGCGTGCCGCTGGGCTTTGGTGGCCCGCACGCGGCGTACTTCTCTACCAAGGATGCGTTCAAGCGCGACATGCCGGGCCGTCTGGTCGGTGTGTCTGTCGACCGTTTCGGCAAGCCGGCCCTGCGCCTGGCCATGCAAACCCGCGAGCAACATATCCGTCGCGAGAAGGCCACCAGTAACATCTGCACCGCCCAAGTGCTGCTGGCCAACATCGCCAGCATGTACGCCGTGTATCACGGCCCCAAAGGCCTGACCCAGATTGCCCAACGCATTCACCAGCTGACCGCGATCCTGGCCAAGGGCTTGACCGCCTTGGGCTTGAAGGTCGAGCAGGCACACTTCTTCGACACCCTGACCCTCAACACGGGCGCCAACACCGCTGCCCTGCACGACAAGGCGCACGCACAGCGCATCAACCTGCGTGTGGTCGATGCTGAGCGTCTGGGCCTGTCGGTCGACGAAACCACCAGCCAAGCCGACATCGAAGCCCTGTGGTCGATCTTCGCCGACGGCAAGGCACTGCCCGCTTTCACCAACACCGAAAGCACCCTGCCCGCCGCGCTGCTGCGCCAGTCGCCGATCCTCAGCCACCCGGTGTTCAACCGTTACCACTCCGAAACCGAGCTGATGCGCTACCTGCGCAAGCTGGCCGACAAGGACCTGGCGCTGGACCGCACCATGATCCCGCTGGGCTCGTGCACCATGAAGCTCAACGCCGCCAGCGAAATGATCCCGGTGACCTGGGCCGAGTTCGGTGCCCTGCACCCGTTCGCCCCGGCCGCACAAAGCGCCGGCTACCTGCAGCTGACTTCCGAGTTGGAAGCCATGCTCTGCGCGGCCACCGGCTATGACGCCATCTCGCTGCAACCTAACGCCGGTTCCCAGGGTGAATACGCAGGCCTGCTCGCCATCCGCGCCTATCACCAGAGCCGTGGCGAAGAGCGTCGCGACATCTGCCTGATCCCATCGTCGGCCCACGGTACTAACCCTGCTACCGCCAACATGGCCGGTATGCGCGTGGTGGTCACCGCCTGCGATGCACGTGGCAACGTCGACATCGAAGACCTGCGCGCCAAGGCCATCGAGCACCGCGAACACCTCGCCGCGCTGATGATCACCTACCCGTCCACCCACGGCGTGTTCGAAGAAGGCATCCGCGAAATCTGCGGCATCATTCACGACAACGGCGGCCAGGTGTACATCGACGGCGCCAACATGAACGCGATGGTCGGCCTGTGCGCACCGGGCAAGTTCGGTGGCGACGTGTCCCACCTGAACCTGCACAAGACCTTCTGCATCCCGCACGGCGGTGGCGGCCCGGGCGTTGGCCCAATTGGCGTCAAATCCCACCTCACGCCGTTCCTGCCCGGCCACGCGGCCATGGAACGCAAGGAAGGCGCGGTGTGCGCGGCGCCATTCGGCAGCGCGAGCATCCTGCCGATCACCTGGATGTACATCAGCATGATGGGCGGCGCGGGCCTCAAGCGCGCGTCCCAACTGGCGATCCTGAATGCCAACTACATTTCCCGTCGCCTCGAAGAGCATTACCCAGTGCTCTACACCGGCAGCAATGGCCTGGTGGCGCACGAATGCATCCTCGACCTGCGTCCCTTGAAAGACAGCAGCGGCATCAGCGTCGACGACGTGGCCAAGCGCCTGATCGACTTCGGCTTCCACGCGCCGACCATGTCGTTCCCGGTGGCGGGCACCTTGATGATCGAGCCGACCGAAAGCGAATCCAAGGAAGAACTGGACCGCTTCTGTGACGCGATGATTGCCATCCGCGAAGAGATCCGCGCGGTGGAAAACGGCACGTTGGACAAGGACGACAACCCACTGAAAAACGCGCCGCACACGGCTGCTGAAATCGTCGGTGAATGGAGCCACCCGTACAGCCGTGAACAAGCGGTGTACCCGGTTGCGTCGTTGATCGAAGGCAAGTACTGGCCGCCGGTTGGCCGGGTCGACAACGTGTTTGGCGATCGCAATTTGGTGTGTGCGTGCCCGTCGATCGAGAGCTACGCGTAACCTGAGGTTGTACCCGATTTAATGCAGAAGCTGGCTTGTGTGGGAGCTGGCTTGCCTGCGATAGCATCACCTCGGTCTACCTGATAGACCGAGGTGCCTGCATCGCGGGCAAGCCCGGCGCCCACACAGTCCTCCTCCACCATTTGACCGAGTACGCCTGAAAAATAATAAGAAACCGGAGAACAACCATGTCCCTTAGCGTGTTCGACCTGTTCAAGATTGGCATCGGCCCCTCCAGCTCCCACACCGTTGGCCCGATGCGCGCCGCCGCCCGATTTGTCGAGGGCCTTAAGCGCGACAACCTGCTAAGCACCACCTCCGGCATCAAGGTGGAACTCTATGGCTCGCTTGGCGCCACTGGCAAAGGCCACGGCAGCGACAAGGCCGTGCTGCTGGGCCTGGAAGGTGAGCACCCGGACACCGTGAATACCGAAACTGTCGCCGCACGCCTGGCGCAGATGCGCAGCGACGGTCGCTTGAACCTGCTCGGTGAACACAGCATTGCGTTCAACGAGAAAGAACACCTGGCGATGATTCGCAAACCCCTCGCCTACCATCCTAACGGCATGATCTTTCGTGCGTTTGACGCCGCCGGCATCCAGGTTCGCAGCCGCGAGTACTACTCGGTCGGCGGCGGTTTTGTGGTGGATGAAGACGCCGCCGGCGCTGACCGGATTGTCGAAGACACCACGCCCCTGACCTTTCCCTTCAAGCACGCCAAGGACTTGCTTGGCCATTGCGCCACCTATGGGCTGTCGATCAGCCAGGTGATGCTGACCAATGAAGGCGCCTGGCGCCCGGAAGCGGAAACCCGTGCCGGTTTGCTGAAAATCTGGCAGGTGATGCAAGACTGCGTAGACGCCGGCTGCCGCAACGAAGGGATTCTGCCCGGTGGTTTGAAGGTCAAGCGCCGCGCCGCCGCGCTGCATCGCCAGCTGTGCAAGAACCCCGAATCGGCGCTACGCGACCCGTTGTCGGTGCTCGATTGGGTCAACCTGTATGCGCTGGCGGTCAACGAAGAAAACGCCAACGGCGGGCGTGTGGTCACGGCGCCCACCAACGGCGCGGCCGGGATTGTGCCGGCGGTGTTGCATTACTACATGCGCTTTATTCCGGGCGCGAACGAAGACGGCGTGGTGCGCTTTCTGCTCACCGCCGCCGCCATCGGGATTTTGTACAAGGAAAACGCCTCGATCTCCGGTGCCGAAGTCGGCTGCCAGGGCGAGGTCGGCGTGGCCTGTTCGATGGCCGCAGGTGCACTGTGTGAAGTGTTGGGTGGCAGCGTGTCCCAAGTGGAAAACGCCGCCGAGATCGGTATGGAACACAACCTCGGCCTGACCTGCGACCCGATTGGCGGCTTGGTACAAGTGCCGTGCATCGAGCGCAATGCGATGGGCTCGGTCAAGGCGATCAATGCAGTGCGCATGGCCTTGCGCGGCGATGGGCAGCACTTTGTCTCCCTCGACAAGGTCATCCGCACCATGCGCCAGACCGGCGCCGACATGAAAAGCAAATACAAGGAAACCGCCCGTGGCGGTTTGGCGGTCAACATTATCGAGTGCTGACGCTTACACACGCGTCCGCACGTTTTTCAGGAGCTGAATATGTCCACCGAAACCCTGTTGAAAACCCCACTGCATGCGCTGCACCTTGAGCTGGGCGCGCGCATGGTGCCCTTCGCCGGCTACGACATGCCGGTGCAATACCCGCTGGGCGTGATGAAGGAGCACCTGCACACCCGTGAACACGCCGGGTTGTTCGACGTGTCGCACATGGGCCAGATCCGCCTGACCGGCCCGAATGCCGCCAAAGCCCTGGAAACCCTGGTGCCCGTCGACATTATCGACCTGCCGGTCGGCATGCAGCGCTACGCAATGTTCACCAATGACCAAGGTGGCATTCTTGACGACCTGATGGTGGCCAACCTGGGTAACGACGAGCTGTTCCTGGTGGTCAACGCCGCCTGTAAGGACCAGGACCTGGCGCACCTGCGCAAACACATTGGCGAGCAGTGCAGCATCGAACCGCTGTTCGAAGAACGCGCCCTGCTGGCCCTGCAAGGCCCGGCGGCGGTGAAGGTACTTGCGCGCCTGGCACCGGAAGTGACCAAGATGACCTTTATGCAGTTCGCCACCCTGCGCCTGCTGGGCGTGGACTGCTACGTCAGCCGCTCCGGCTACACGGGTGAAGACGGTTTTGAAATCTCCGTACCTTCCAGCAACGCAGAAGCGATGGCGCGTAGCCTGCTGGCCGAGACCGAAGTGCAGGCCATCGGCCTGGGCGCGCGTGACTCGCTGCGCCTGGAAGCCGGCCTGTGCCTGTACGGCCATGACATGAACACCGACACCACACCGATTGAAGCCGGCCTGCTGTGGGCGATCTCCAAGGCCCGGCGTGCCGACGGCGCACGTGCTGGTGGCTTCCCCGGCGCCGACCGGATCTTCACCCAGCAACAAGCCGGTGTAAGCCGTAAGCGTGTCGGCCTGCTGCCACAGGAACGTACCCCGGTGCGCGAAGGCGCAGAAATCGTCGATGAGCACGGCACCGTGATCGGCAGCGTGTGCAGCGGCGGCTTTGGCCCGACCTTGGGCGGCCCACTGGCCATGGGTTACTTGGACAGCGCATTCATCGCCTTGGATACCGAAGTGTCTGCGTTGGTACGTGGGAAAAAGGTACCACTGCGTGTAAGTAAAATGCCATTCGTGCCACAACGTTACTACCGTGGCTGATTGACTGTTTCTATAAGTAACGCGGTTGCGTTAACGCGCACTAAACTGTAACGCAACCGCCATAAAACAGTGCATTGACGATAGTCAATGCACTAATACTTAACCTATAACAAGTGATCAACTCTATCGAATAAATGGGATCCACATTGTTGATCAAACAGCCATGAAGCCAAGCAAAACCTGGGCTTTTGACGGGGCTTGTTTTTTCTCTATTAGTTGGCGTAGAGTTTCTTCACTGTGTTTGCATGGGTCGCTTGGAACCTGGACCTGGGCAGTAGCTGAAGTAGTTGCGCTACAACCCGTTCGACGTCTCTTACTTTCCTGCAACCCAGCCCAGTACTCTTTCATGCGAAAGGGGCTGTCATTAATTTTTAGCGTCAAGGAAATAAGAAAATGGCTGAACGTCAGAGCGGTACCGTCAAGTGGTTTAACGACGAGAAAGGGTTTGGTTTTATCACTCCAGAAAGCGGTCCGGATCTGTTCGTCCATTTCCGCGCTATTCAGGGCAACGGCTTCAAGAGCCTGAAAGAAGGCCAAAAAGTGAGCTTCATCGCCGTGCAAGGCCAAAAAGGTATGCAGGCTGACGAAGTACAAGCAGACGGTTGATCCTTACTGCGACAAAAAGCCCCTGATGGTGACATCAGGGGCTTTTTTATGTGCGTTTGCTCGTAAAATGGCTTTTTTCTCTAGAGAGACTGCCATGTCCAAACCCCTGCTGAGCCCCCAAGGCGAATTCCCCGCCGTTGGCCTGGGCCGTCGTCTGGCAGCGATGTTTTATGACTTTCTGTTGTGCACCGCCTTGCTGATCGTCACCGCGTTTGTCTACAAGCTGGTGTGGATGGCGTTTATCGGCGAAGCCAAGATGCGCACGCTCACCGAATCCGGCGCGCTGGACGGTGACCCGTTGCTGTCGACGATTTTGTTTTTTGTGTTGTTTGGTTTTTTCGCGAAGTTCTGGACCCATTCCGGGCAGACGCTGGGCATGCAGGTGTGGGGCGTGCGCGTACAGAACGCCGACGGCTCGCGGATCAGTCTGTGGCAGGCGCTGTTACGCTTTGTGGTGTCGATTGCGTCGTGGCTGTGCGTGGGGTTGGGGTTTATCTGGTCGTTGTTTGATAAGCAGAAACGCAGTTGGCATGACATTTATTCGGATACGCAGTTGGTGCGGGTTCCGAAGCAGAAGAAGTAATTCAAGGCAACCCAAATCAAATGTCGGAGCTGGCTGGCTTGCGATGCAGGTACCTCGGTCTATCAGGCAGACCTGGGTGATGCTATCGCAGCATAGGTATCTACACATTTTTTTATGGGTTGAGTTCTTTGGTTGTCGTGGGGGCGCTGGGTA
>NZ_JBJGXU010000180.1:0-520 GCF_045447305.1 Pseudomonas sp. D47
TTCGCCAACTTCATTTTCGATCTCTGTCAGCAGCAACCGGGCGTTGTCGTAGCGGTATTTGACCTGGGTGCCGTCAGAATTAATGCGCCGGCTGATCAGGTGCAGGCCGTCGGCGTATTCGTAGCGGGTGACGTGGCCGAGTTCATCGCGTTCGGCGGTGATTTTTCCGTAGGGGTTGTAGCTGTATTCCCGCGTTGCGCCGTCTGGAAGTAGGACGCGAATCAACCGACCTACACCGTCCCGTTGATACTGGGTCAGGGCGCCATGTTCGTCCTCAAGTGCCGTCTGTCGCCCAAGATCGTCATAGCGATACCGCTTGATACCGCCATTCGGCAGTTGTTCTTCAACGAGCTGCCCACGCTCATTCCAAACCAGCCGGTGACAACCGTTATCTGGGTACCAAACCCCAATCAGTTGCCCGTGTTTGTTGTACGTATAGTCCGTAACGTGGCCATCAGGATCAGTCTTACGCGTAACGTCGCCCTGGTCATTACGCTCATATTTCCAAACCGCCTCACCA
>NZ_JBJGXU010000181.1:0-487 GCF_045447305.1 Pseudomonas sp. D47
CCCAGTCACGCCTTTGATGGCGGTAGTGACGGTTTGATCGCCTTTGTAGACATCGTTTGGCGCTACAGCTGTGACGGTACCGCTGGACTGGTTCACACCGATGGTGATGGTTTTACCGTTATCCAGAGTGACGGTCAGCGGGTTGGTGATGTTAGTCACCGGCGTGCCGTTTTTATCCACAAGGCTGGCGGTGTAAACGATGTTGCCGCCTTCGCCGATAGTGGTGGTGGCGGTCAGAACCACATCAACTTTGTCGATGGTGTCGTTAATCGTCGTGGTTGCGCCGTTGCCTGCAACTTCCAGTTTCTCGAAGTTGCCGCCAGTAGTGTCAGTGATCTTGACCGTCTGAGTGCTCTTATCGATGAACACGTCATCGCTTGGCGCCGGAACAGTCACGGTGCCGACGGTATCGCCTGCCTTGATGGTGATGGTCGAGCCATTATCCAATTTCAGGGTGACGTCGGTGCCGGCCTTGTTGCTCAAGGTT
>NZ_JBJGXU010000182.1:0-480 GCF_045447305.1 Pseudomonas sp. D47
CTACATCTATGAAAGTGAGGATGGTTATCCGATTGCCTATCGCATGGATGGTGGACCAAATAAAAAAGGGAAAGGGCTGACTTATGCTCAAGCCCGTACCATCCTTCAAGAGTTCTTACTTGACCATGACATTAGTAAAGAGAATGTGAAAGATTCGATTGCTGCCTACTCATTGGATGCGAATGCAACGAGTGGCTCGTCAGTCGATGACGCGCCTCAGACAGAAAACACGCCCATGACAAAACCCACAAAAACTATCGAAGTAAAAGAAGCCTGGTGCAACCCTCGCGCAGACGATGAATGCACTATCAATGGCGCGAAAGTGCCCAAAGCGGAGCTTAAGCAGTACCTGCCGGCGATCTACGAGCTGGAGGTGCTGAATGCCGGTGGGTACTGCGAACATCCGATTTGTTATGACGAAAACGACAAGCCGGTTGGTATTCACTGAAACAAAAGGCACGGTATTTCCGTGCCTTTATT
>NZ_JBJGXU010000183.1:0-480 GCF_045447305.1 Pseudomonas sp. D47
TATAAAGGCACGGAAATACCGTGCCTTTTGTTTCAGTGAATACCAACCGGCTTGTCGTTTTCGTCATAACAAATCGGATGTTCGCAGTACCCACCGGCATTCAGCACCTCCAGTTCGTAGATCGCCGGCAGGTACTGCTTAAGCTCCGCTTTGGGCACTTTCGCGCCATTGATGGTGCACTCGTCGTCCACGCGAGGGTTGCACCAGGCTTCTTTTACTTTGATGGCTTTTGTGGGTTTTGTCATGGGTGTCTTTTCGACCTGTGGCGCCTCATCGACTGACGAAGCACTCGTTGCATTCGCATCCAATGAGTAGGCAGCAATAGCGTCTTTTGCGCTCGTTTTGCTGATGCCGTGATCAAGCAAGAAGTCCTGAAGTATTTTTCGGGATTGAGCATAGGTAACCTCTTTCCCCTTTTTATTTGGTCCACCATCCATGCGATAGGCAATCGGATAACCATCCTCACTTTCATAGATGTAA
>NZ_JBJGXU010000184.1:0-474 GCF_045447305.1 Pseudomonas sp. D47
AACCAGCGGTACTGTTCCTGATTACACGATTGTTGCTAGCGATGCCGGTAAGGTGCTGGAAGTGTCGGTGCAGCCAAAGAACCTTGCTGGTGTAGCCGGCAATGTGGAGACCACGACGACGGCGAACTCGACCGGTACCACCGGCGGTGACGGTGCAGGGGGTGTGATTAACCTGACCGTCGCCCCGGTCATCGCTGACCTTAAGATTAGCGGTACGTTGAATGTTGGGCAGAGCCTGACGGCGAGCTATACCTTCGATGCAAATAACGGTGCACCGCTCGATAAGTCGACGTATGCCTGGGGTTACAAAGGCGCGACAGAGGCAGCGGTAGGCAGCGGCAACACTGTTGCAACCAGCGGTACTGTTCCTGCTTACACGATTGTTGCTAACGATGCCGGTGAGGTTATAGAAGTGTCGGTCCAGGCGAAGAACAATGCGGCCACCCCTGTGGCGGGTAATATGCTGACTAGCAG
>NZ_JBJGXU010000185.1:0-471 GCF_045447305.1 Pseudomonas sp. D47
TCACTGTTCATACTTCGGTGATTGTTTTCCGCCGCCAGGTTGATCCGGTCACGTAACCCTTCTGGCAAGCGCAAAGCGAACTTATCAGCCGTCCTGGAGTTGTAGGTTATCTGGGCCGTTTCCGATTCAGTTGGCATGTTGTCTCTCCAGTTTTTGCTAAATTTTGGGGAGCGAAAACGCCCCCTCTCCTACAGGCTTAGCCCGCATCAGCGGGCGAGCGGCTTAGGCCCATATGACCCTCAGATAGATGAATGCTCAAAACAAACCCAAGGCCCACGCAACGCCAAACAGCACCAGCGAAAAGCCCCACATCCACCAGAACGAGTACCTAATATGTCGACCGAGATCCAGCCCGGCCAACCCCAGGGCCAGCCACAGTGCTGGCGATAAAGGGCTGATGAAGGTACCAATGATATTTCCGATAATAAGCGCATACACCACGCTCGCCGGTTCGACACCGTAGTTTTCGAC
>NZ_JBJGXU010000186.1:0-468 GCF_045447305.1 Pseudomonas sp. D47
GGGCACTCTCCTCGGCGCTGCATCGCTTCCAGCCAGCGTTGTCCTTGCCGCCGCGGCGACCGTCGCCAGTGCGGGCCATACGCTGGCGACGTACAACCCCGACTACGAAATCATCAAAGACTACGTCAATAAAAAACTCAAAGTCATCTACAAGAAATAACCGACAACACCATCAATCATCGTTCCGCCTACCCCGTCTTTTTATAGACCCAGCATGAAGTTATGCAGAGCCGAAAGCACACGCTTGATAAAACATAGAACATGGACATTCGAAACAATGAACATCAGCCCATTAAAAGTACTGCTTAGTATTGGCCTTATTGGCGTGACAACCCTTGCTTACTACGTACTATCGAAAAGTGCAGTAGAAGATTTAGGCACAATTAAAAAACTCACCGACTCAGGACTGTCTGAACACTGGGAAAATGGTGACGTGATTTTATTGATACGGCACGAAGAACGATGTGA
>NZ_JBJGXU010000187.1:0-464 GCF_045447305.1 Pseudomonas sp. D47
CCGGTTTGATACTCGATCACGCGGGTTTCGAAGAAGTTTTTCTCTTTCTTCAAGTCCATGATCTCGCTCATCCACGGGAACGGGTTGGTGGTGCCCGGGTATTCTTCTTTCAAGCCGATCTGCGACAGACGACGGTTGGCGATGAACTTGAGGTAGTCCTCCATCATTGCCGCATTCATGCCGAGAACACCGCGCGGCATGGTATCGCGCGCATATTCAATCTCCAGCTGAGTCCCTTGCAGGATCATCTGGGTCGCTTCTTCCTTCATTTCAGCATCCCACAAATGTGGGTTTTCGATTTTGATCTGGTTGATCACATCGATACCGAAGTTCAGGTGCATCGACTCGTCGCGCAGGATGTACTGGAACTGCTCGGCCACGCCGGTCATTTTGTTGCGACGGCCCATGGACAGGATCTGGGTGAAGCCACAGTAGAAGAAGATGCCTTCCAGGACGCAGTAGTA
>NZ_JBJGXU010000188.1:0-459 GCF_045447305.1 Pseudomonas sp. D47
TCATCGCCAATCACTACGTTTAGTCGTCCATAAGGCTTGCAGGCGTTTCCCTGGGCGAGGGAGCAGCCATCCGGTGATGGGCAGGGCAGCGTTTTGATGCCGTCGTCACATTGACGCTTACAGGTCTCGCCGTTGCCAACGCAGCGTGGTCGTCCGGTTGCACGGTCGAACAGGCTGTAGTCGGCCCGAAAGTTAAGGTCCGGCTCGTTGAACAACAACCGGATGGGAATGCTACGTAGTTTGTTTTCTGAAGCCTTGCGCAGTTCTTCGTCCAAGGGATGCAGCAGCCAGCCATCCCGATTTTGCACTTGGGACGTGATGGTGAATTGATCGTCTTTTTCCGGCAGGCGCTTGCCGTTTTTCTCGACCACTTTGCCGATAGAAATACGGCCGAGTACCGGCGGGGTAATAGCCAGACCTTTGAGCATGGTGGTTCTCCATTGAGAGCAAACAGGGGGG
>NZ_JBJGXU010000189.1:0-434 GCF_045447305.1 Pseudomonas sp. D47
ATCTGCAAAATACGTTGCACTTTAGGGATCACGCTAACGTTATGGCCAACGGGAAGCACGGCAACGCCTGTGCCGAGGAATATGGGAAGAGTGGTAATGAACAGCTGTGGCAAATCACCCGCTTCGGCAAAGTAGGCTGCTGTTTTACCACCTCCCACCAGCCAGACATCTTTCCCTTTGGCTGCTTGCTTCACTTTTTTTGTGATCGCTCCAGCATCGCCCTGGAGAAGAGTAATCTCCAGTCCGGATGGTACCGGCAAATCCCGGCTGGTTATTACAAAGGCGGGGGCATTTTGATAGGGCCAATCATCGGGGGAGGTTGACATGATCCAACTATAGGTTTCAGCGCCCATAACCACCGCCCCAATAGTCTGATAGAAATCCTCATACAGTGTAGCGTCATTACCCAACGCAAAGTTCTCTTACCAGCCCAG